>JASIJX010000606.1 GCA_030049955.1 Acidobacteriaceae bacterium | reverse complement strand
AAGAACCATTGCGCGAACGAATGCGAGTGACTGCTAAAAGAAGGCGCAGCTACTCTTTGTCGAACACTTCGATTCTCTTCTCTGATTCCTTGCCAACCATCCAGGACGTCGCCGTCAGAGTCTTGCCGTCCGCGGAGAGCTCATCCGTTCCCTGCTGAACGATCTTGCCATCGATAAAAACCGAGTAAGTCAACTTTGTTGGACTGAGGAGTGTCACAGTCTCGACCAGTCCTTTCGGCTTGGATGGAAGATCGAGGCTCATCTCCGAGCCATCCGGCTTTCCTTCCATTGCGAATTTAATCGCGGGATATTCCCAGCGCATGACTCCCGCCGATGGGGTGGAGATGATCAGCGAGTCCTCAACTTCGACAAAATTGCTCTTCGCGTGATTGGGTTTCCATCTGCCGACCCATGGGTTTTCCGCCGCAAATGCCGCCGGCGCACAGAGAACAAACAATGCCGATGCAAGAAGAAACTTCTTCACTGGGATTTCCATTCCGGTTGTCAGAATGCCGCAGTATACTCCCGGTGGCTGCTTTCATGATTGACTCGGCGCATCTCGCGCCTTGTCCGGAAAAGGCGTCGGGAACCCATATCCCGGGGACGTGCCCGAGCCGCTGACAAAGGCGTGCCCCAGTTCCGCCTCTGGGGCCTGAGTGACCACGACATCGGCTCTCTGAAAATGTAAGCGACCACCCATCCGGTGCTTTGGCTGGAAAGGCGGAAGTCAGCCGCCCCGCGCGGCAGTGTCAATCCCCATTCCCTCAATCTTTTTCTCACCGCGCCCGCAACTCCCCTCTCATCAGCCGCTTGCAATCCCGCCCTCCCATCGCCAATCTTGCAGAAAATTTCCCCGCTCCAGCGCAAAATAAGCACACCATTCGAACCACACCGCAGAGGCTCTAGCACGCACAAAGGATATTTTTAGGGAATCTCAAAAAGCTTGAGCGCTTTTTCACCAAAACCACCTGCTTTTCAATCATTTACCGAAAGCCAATTTCACAGTTACACAGAATTAGGCGCGAATTCCGGTTCAAGTTCCCACCGAAGCCGAAGGACACCGTAAGTCACTGATTCCAAAATAGCTGTAAATAAACCCCTGGCGCTCAGATAGATACGGCGCAAACTCTCCGTTAAATCCAGCAGAATCAGATACATGCTCTCAGATGAGGGGGTGGGGCGAGCTGGCATATTTCTCGCAAAGTGGGATATGTTGGGATCTCAATTCGAATGAGCGAGCGTCAGGACTGCTTGCGGAACCCCGCCAATTGCATCGCCTGCACCGGCTCGGGATTGCTCATGAATGCATTCCACACAAGCCCGGTGCGCAGGTTCTCGGCCATCAGCACCGAAATGCCCTGGTCGATTCCGATGACATCGAGGTCGTACCAGTCCTCGGCGGGATGGAAGGCGTCTACAAAACCGTAGCGACTCCACGCCAGCTTGCCCCATTTCGCGCGCATGGCGCGCAGGACAGAGAGGCAATCCTCCGGCAGAAATGGCAGCGAGCCGGCGGCAGCCGAAGGCACGACGCTTCCGTCGAGCGGTCCCATCGCCGGCGGACCACCCCAGCCCGTGTAGCCGTCGATCGAGTCTGAAGCAGTCACGCCCCAGTAGTCCTTGCTGAACCACTCAGGATGCGACAGGCAGAAGGCCTCGTGAGCCTTAGTGGCGATGACGGAATTTTCAAAGTAGTTGGCGTAGGCGTCGCGCTTGTTGCGGAAATCGAACCACGCATGCGAGTACTGGTGCGTGAATATTGGATCGTTTCCGCTGATGTACTTGTATCCCTGGAACTCGACCACCGGCCGCGAAAAGTTATTCCACAACTCCGGCGAAACCGGGTGCGAGGGCGAGCCGATCGCGAGCAGATAGATCATCATCAGCTCGCAATAGTGGTCCCAGCGGTGCGCGAGGAAGCCGGAATCCGGCATCCAGCCCATGGAGAACGTTCCCTTGGAAGATGCTGACTCGCCGTTCAAGAGCCACGGCCAGTCGACGCGCTCATAAATCTGTTGCGCCAGGCTCGAGATCTGCGGATCGTCGAAGTAGCCCTTGGCCGTGAGCATGCCGCAGAGCAGAATCGCCGTGTCGATCGAAGACACTTCGGAGTCACGATATCGCGCGCCGGTCTCGATATCAGTGAAGTGGTAAAAGAAGCCGTGCACCTCCGGCATCTCGTTCAGGTGCCAGGTAAGCGTAGTCTTCACGCGCTCCAATATCTGCGCATGCGGCAGGTAGCCGCGCTTGTCGGCAATGCACAGCGCCGTCAATCCAAACCCTGTAGAAGCGATGCTGGCCATGCGCCGCATATCGCGCGCGCCGCCCAGGTCGTGCCGGGCGCGATCGAGAATCTGGCCGGTCCTGGGGCTGCCCTGTTCCCAGAAGAAGAGACTTCCCTGCCGCTCGAGATCTTCGAGGAACTCTTCCTCGGGGGTCAGCGGCTCAAGCGGAACATGCGTGAGACCGAAGGCAGAAACCGCGGCTGCCGAGCCGGCAGCGGCGGCAATGGCGCAAAGCAGCTGTCGCCGGCTGATAGCCGGCCTTGGCGCAGAAATAGACACGAAGCGTTCGGCCTCTCTTTAAACGCAAGATTCCATTGGGACAAACGCGGAAAAGATCCCCCCAGCGCGGCACCCCCAATGTGCCAGAACGGTTTCTTCAAACAAGATGGAAGGAGCAGTTCTTTATCCATTGAAAATGAAGCTGATTTTCGGGTCAAGACCGGACGGTACTATGCGGGAAAAACTGTACGTCGAATAGAGAATTTAGCCGGCAGTCGTCCAGTTCAGTACGACTTTGCCGGCGCGTCCGGAGCGCATCGCCTCAAAGCCTGCTTCATACTCGTTCCACATAAAGCGATGCGTAATTACCTGCGAGATATCGAGGCCGGAATCGAGCATCACCGTCATCTTGTACCAGGTTTCGTACATCTCGCGTCCATAGATGCCCTTGATAGTCAGCATGTCGAAGATCACCTGGCGCAGATCGATCTCGGTCTCTTTTGCGGGAATGCCGAGAATGGCGATCTTTCCGCCGTGGCTCATATTGGCGATCATCTCGCGCAAGGCCTGCGCATTGCCCGACATTTCGAGACCAACATCGAAGCCCTCCTGCATGCCGAGCTGCCGCTGGATTTCGCCAAGTGGCGTCTCCGCAGGATTGACGGCTTTCGTCGCGCCCATCTTCCGCGCCAGGTCAAGCCGGAAAGGATTCAGATCCGTGACGACGATATGGCGCGCGCCCGCATGCCGCACCACCGGAATCGCCATAAGCCCAATCGGCCCGGCGCCGGTAATCAGTACGTCTTCGCCGAGGACCGGAAACGAAAGCGCCGTGTGCACGGCGTTGCCGAAAGGATCGAAGATGGCGGCGATCTCCTCGTTGATGCCATGATTGTGCCGCCAGATGTTGGTCATCGGCAGCGCGATCAGTTCGGCAAACGCGCCGGGACGGTTTACTCCAACGCCTTGCGTGTGCGCGCAAAGGTGCCGGCGGCCGGCAAAGCAGTTGCGGCAGCGCCCGCAGACAACGTGGCCTTCGCCGCTGACGATATCGCCGGGGAAAAAATCGCTCACATTGGAGCCGACGGCGACGATCTCGCCGGCAAATTCGTGCCCGATGGCCATTGGCACCGGAATCGTCTTCTGCGCCCACTCGTCCCAGTCGTAGATATGAACATCGGTTCCGCAGATTCCGGTGTAATGTACGCGCACCAGCACGTCGTTGATGCCGATATGCGGCTCAGGAATATCTTCAAGCCACAGTCCGCGCTCGGCCCTGCTCTTGACCAAAGCCTTCATCGCCGCCCCCCGGCTATGGACACTTTAATTGATCGGTCCGGATAAAATTATGCGGTGCGGACAAACGTGCTGCGCTCGCGATCCTTGCGCACGCTGCTCACCGGAAACACCTGGTTATGAAGTACGACGTAAACGCCTGGGCCAAGTAACCGCGCCGCAAACAGACTTTCGGTCAGGTTCTGCAAACCGTCGCTGCGCTCAAAGCCGAGCGGCGCCATGGCTCCGGTAAGAACGATCGGCACGGCTGGCGCGGGAATCGCGGTCTCAATTGCCCGGCCGCTCTCGACCATCGTGTCGGTTCCGTGCGTGATCACCACTGGGCAGTTCTCGGACAGCAGCTTCTTCACCTCTTCCACTAGCAGTGCGCGATCGCTGGCGCTCATCTCCAGGCTGTCCTTGTTCATCAGCGGGATGACGTGCACGTCGCTCTCCGGGAGGCGGAGAAGGCCGAGGTACTGGCTGATCTTGTTGGAGGTGTTGAGCACCTCGCCCAGCTGCTCGGAGTATTCCTTTTCGATGGTGCCGCCAGTGGTGATCAGGTAGATGGTCTGCATGCATTCGGCGCGTTAATGGAGCGCCCTAAACCCCGTGCTTCCAGCATAAACTAGCACAATTTTATGATCTGATTTTCCCAGTT
>JASIJX010000605.1 GCA_030049955.1 Acidobacteriaceae bacterium | reverse complement strand
AATTCTCAAGAATCCCCAGCTTAGAACGCCGCCGAAAGGCTAAAGCGGAAATGAGGAATTCACGGCATTACAGCGTGTAAAGACCACGCGCCACGCTTCCCTTCGGGCGCGTGGGGCGGATTTGGAACTGTTGAAATGTGCGGGATCGCCTCAAGTGGAATGGCAAATGGAATCGTGATCTTGAATAGAGTTCCAGCGCCGTTTCTTCCATCAACGTAGATCTCCCCCCCATGATCCTCGACAATTTTTTTCACTATCGCGAGGCCCAGTCCTCTGCCTTCGGCCTTTCTGTAGCTCACGAATGGCCGAAAAACGGAATCATGCATTTCCGGCGGGATACCGGGACCGTTATCCCAGATACCGATTTGCAGGCTGGATTTATTTCCCATTGTGGTTATGGCGACCAGACCCGTGTCCTGAGAAACTGCCTCGCAAGCATTCAGGATGAGGTTGGAGAACGCCTGTTCGAGACGGTCGGAGTCAAACCAGCCCACGGCCGAGCCGCGATGATGATGAGTGATGTTAATACGTTGGAACTCCTGTCTCACTCTTGCCATGCGGATCGCGCGCTCGATTGTGTAAACGATGTTTCGGGCGGCGGGCTGAAGAGTGTGACGATTCATGGAATAGTCCATCAAGGAAGAGACCATCTCATTCATCCGGTCGATGGACCAACGGATTTCCTGGTAAAATTCGCTCCTTTCAGCCTCGCTGATATCGGACTGGGTGAGGAATTCTGCGTTTGCCAGGATGGCGCTCAAAGGAAGGCGAAGATCGTGGCAAATGAAGGCGACCATCCTGCTTACGTCGGTTTGTGGCTCCGGAATCGGAATATTTCTTTGAATGCTCCGCGACGCCCCAACCGGCAACAACCGCTCTCTGCACTTAGTTTGTTCCAGCACCGACAAACCCCCTACCACCTCGATAGGCCGAACATCGGAGAGGGAAAGCCCCTTCCGGCTTCGGCATTCTTTCCCTTGTGGCCTTAGAGTTCAAGATTTGAACTCCCATCTTTGAGCTGTTCGGCCAAAAACGGCGTGGTGTTGATGAAACCGGCACCGCGGCCCCGCAGCTCCCTCAGCAGAGCGACCCCAGCGGCATCAGCGAATGAGATGTCTGCAAGCTCGAGGGATAGATGAACGTTATCGGGGAACGTATGCACATTGCATGCTGTGCGAAGTTCCTCGACCCAGGGGCCCGTTATCCGGCCTTCTACCCGAAGAGTTACCGCAAACTTTGATGATTCGACAACCGTAATCCTCAGCACTGCGGTTCACCTGATCGCATCTGAAATCAATAAAAGCAATCGACATGCCATACACAAGATCAGACCAAGCCCGAGGCGATCTCCCGGGAGCTACTGAGACTGCCTGAGCGTATGCCTCTGTAAAATCTATGGGTTGGTGGGGCGTGTGGTCGGCTGTTCTGGTTCAGGCATCTCAGGACGCCTTTGCGCCCTCTTCCTCCAGAGTCCTGGGCTGAGAGGCGGCGCCCCCGTATTTGGTAATCACCTGGGAGTTTGTGCGAGAGGAACTACGACTGGCGGTGGCGCGAGGTCTTCAGGCCGAGTCTATCCATCCGATGGCGAAGAGTGTTTGGATGAAGATTGAGGATCTTCGCCGCGCCCTTGGGACCGTCAACCACCCCGCCGGCATGTTGAAGGGCGGCGAGAATATGGTTTCGTTGAACCTCGTCCAGCGTGAGAAGTGGCTTTGGAGACTTGAGGTCTGCTTGCCGATCTTCTGGACCGTCCGGTTCGGGTGTCTCCATGCCTTTTCCAAAGCCGGCAACCGGCATCAAATCGCGATCCAGCCGGAGAATCGGTCCCGCCGATACGATCACTGCCCGCTCAATGACGTTCTGCAGCTCGCGAATATTTCCGGGCCATGGATAATTCATCAGATTTTCCATCGACTCCGGTGAAACGCCTTCGATCTTCTTTCTCAACCGCTTGGAAAACTGGGACAGGCAGAAAGCGACGAGTTGGGGAATGTCGGAGCGGCGTTCCCGCAGCGGAGGAAGCTCGATGGGGAACACATTGAGGCGGTAGAAGAGATCAGAGCGGAATCGGCCTGCCTGGACGGCTTCAACCAGATTGCGATTTGTGGCGGCAATCACGCGCACGTCCACACGAACGGCGTGGCTGCTGCCTACCGGCTCAAATTCGCGTTCCTGCAAGACGCGAAGCAGCTTCACCTGCGTCTCCAGGCAAAGTTCCCCGATTTCATCCAGGAAGATGGTGCCGCCGTTGGCAAGCTCGAAGCGGCCGACGCGCCGCTCGAGCGCCCCCGTGAACGCTCCTTTCATGTGCCCAAACAGTTCGCTCTCTACCAAACCAGCCGAGATGGCGCTGCAGTTCACACTCACTAAGGCACGGCCACCGCGGGTACTGCGGCTGTGGATCGCGCGCGCCACGAGTTCCTTTCCTGTCCCCGTTTCTCCGTAAATCAGCACTGTTGAATCCGTGGGAGCGACCTGCTCCACGGCGTGGAGCGCCTTCAACAGTGCCGGACTACTACCCACGATCTCCTCGAAATTGTGCTCCGCGCGCAGCTCCTCGCGGAGATAAACGTTCTCTTTCTCCAACCTTGCCTTCAGGCTTGCAATCTCCTGGTAGGACTGCATGTTCTGAACCGCCAGCGCAACCTGGTTCGCCACATCCTGTAAGAAATCGGCATCCGCATCCGAATACCTATTCCTTTGCCGGCTCACGACGCTGAGCAGTCCAAAACACTTGGCTTGAAGAATAAGGGGCACGACACACAAAGAATGAATACCCTCGACGGCAAGACGGCGCTCATTGGGATACTGCTGCTCTTTTTCAAGATCGCCGCGCACGAGAGGCTGTAAGTGTTGGAATACCCAACTGCCGCAAGTCTCGTTGCTGCTAAACTCCAGCCCCGTCTTAAAGTAGTCCGATTGCAGTTCTCCCTCCACGGCAAGGAAACGGAAGGAATCTTTCTCCGGCTGATAGAGGGTGATCGCGCACCGCTCAAATGGGAAGACAGGCCGCAAGGCTTCGGAAATGGAATGCAGGAGCGCCCGCTGGGTAAGGTTCGTAATAATGGCATTGTTTATCTGAAGCAGGGTGCGGTTCTTCTCTTCGCTTTTTCGAAGCGCTGCTTCCGCCTGTATTCGGTCCTCGATGTCGTGAAGCGTTCCATACCACCTGACGACGTTTCCCTTATCGTCGCGCAACGGCAGTTGCCGGACCAGATACCACCGATACTCTCCGTCCGCTCGTCGGCGCCGTACTTCTACCTCGAAAGGTTCTCCACTCGCCAACGCCACCTGCCATTTGTCCATCACCCTGCCGGCATCATCGGGATGGACGAAGTTCCTCCATCCCCAGCCCAGCAGTTGCTCCCTGGAAAAGCCCGTGTAATCCAATAAACTTTGACTTAAAAAATCGACGGAGCCGTCCGGTAGACATCTCACGACGAAAGTCGGAATTGTTTCGATAATAGTGCGAAGTTCGTCTTCGCTTTTGCGGAGCGCTTCTTCCGCTTGTTTCCGCTGCGTGACGTCCTCGGAAAGCGCCATGATAAATCGCGGCATGCTTTCGGTGCCCGGAACCAAAGAAACGTTGTTGTTGACCCACCGCAAAGTGCCATCTTTGCGTCGGTATTGTTTCTCGATCTGAAACTGTTGTCGCTTTCCCTCTAACAGCTCTCTGATCAACTCCCAGTTGGCGTCGCGATAATCCTCTTCCGTGATCTCGAGAAAAGTGAGCTTGCGGAGTTCCTCTTCTGTGTAGCCCAACATTTTCTCGTAGGCACGATTCACGGCTAGGAAGCGGCCGCTGAGATCTGTAAGCGCCACTCCGATGGCCGAATTCTCATACACGGACCGCCACCGCTCCTCGCTCTTCCGCAGGGCTTCCGCCGCTTGCCGCCGCTCCGTGATATCGATATAGGTGATCACGGCGCCCAATGTTTTACCTTCGCGAATGACAAGATGAGACCAAAATTCCACGGGAAAGCTCGTGCCATCCCTTCTCCAATAAATCTCATCATCTCTGTGGACGTTCTCGTTTCTTTGGAAACCCTTATAGATGGGACATTCCTCAATTGGATATGGGGTTCCGTCCTTTCGGGTATGATGTTCCAACGCGTGCAAGTTTTTCCCAAGTAATTCTGCCGGGGCGTCGTATCCGAGAATGCGCGCCGCCGAAGCATTTGCGAAAAGACAAGTGCCTTCTGAGTTGCAGCCACAGATTGCTTCCGAAGCGGAATCGAGTATCAGGCGGAGTCGCTCCTCGCCTTTGAGCAGGAT
>JASIJX010000604.1 GCA_030049955.1 Acidobacteriaceae bacterium | reverse complement strand
GCGGCCCGCTCGCCCGCCCGGTCGCCCAGATTATCCAGAACGAGCGCTAATTCATAGGCCAGCTTGGGGTTCTGCGGTTCCATGGCGCAGGCTTGCCGATATAGCCCTGCAGCCTTCTGGTTATCTCCCGCCTTCACGGCCTCGGCGGCCTGGGCTACCTCGGATGCGGCAAGAGTCAGATCCGACTCCTGCTTCCGCTTTTGCTGGTAGAGCGCGAACTGCTGCTGCGCCGCTTCCGTCTCACCCAGAGTGCGCAGAACCTTGGCCAGCTCGAAGTGAACCTGCGGTTCGTCCCTGCCGAGTGCTAGGGCCTTTTCAAACTGAATCTTTGCTCCGGCGGGATCGTTCAGCGCCGCCAGAACAAGGGCCAGGTTTATGCGCGGGTCAGGGTCGCTGGAGTTAAGCGCCACAGCTTCTTCAAGGTGCTTACGGGCGGCCTGATAGTCTCCCGCCTCCCTCTCCAGCACGCCATTCATGTTCAGCAAATCGGCATCGTGCGGGGCCCGCGCCAGCAGTTTGCGCCCGAGTGGCACGGCGCGATCTTTGTCGCCGATCATCACCAGAGTCCGGAGATAAATCCGCTGTGCTTCCAGATCGCCGGGTTTCTGACGGGCGATCTTTTCCGCCAACTCGGTCGCCGCCGCATAGTTCGTTTTGTAGTAGAGAGAGATCAGAGCTGTGGTCAAAGCATCGGAGTCAGGATTGGCGTCCAGGCCTTGTTTCAGCGTCTGCTCGACTTCGTCCAGCATGCCCGAATTTCTGTATGCGAGGGCCAGATCGAGGGTCAGGTTGTCATCGCGCGCCACGCTGCGCAAATTGCGGATCACCGATGCGTAATCCCCGGCGGCGATCAGGCTTTTGGCCTGGCCGTCGAGCGCAACCTTGGAGTTGGGATCGATCTTCAGAGCAACGCTCCACTCGGAAGCTGCTTCCTGATTGCGGCCGAGTTGGGCCAGTGCCCCGCCCAGCAGAAGATGCACTTGCAACTCCTGGGGATTCAGACGGGCAGCCTTCTTGAGCGGCGCAACGGCTTCTTCGAGATGGCCCGCGGCATAGAGGCTGCTACCCAGCAGAAAGTTTAGCCGCCCTGAGTCCGGTGCCAGCTTCAGCCCTGACCGGTAGGTTTCCGCCGCACATTCCGGCTGGCGATTCTGGTAAAACCAGACGCCCAATTCAGCATAGGCGCCGGCATCATGATGGGCGTGAATTCGCGCTTCCAGCGAAGCCGGGCCCGTGCACTCCGCCCATGCGCCGGGGCACACAACCAGACCGCCCACACTCAGGCAGGCTGTCATCGCGAATCCGATTTTGGCGAGGCCTCGATACGTGGAAATGCTCCTGGCTGTCCTCCGCGTAACTACGCCAATCGGGGTGCGCCGCGGCACGGAACCGGAGCGGAGACGTTGATTGTCGAGTATAGTCGAGCGGCTTGCGTCGCGACCCCGACCGTATGTGGATGCGGTACCCAACGCAGTCAAGCCCAGAGTTCGAGCAAACCTTGGGTCAGTTTGGACCACATTTCACCGCTCCTCTCATACTGATCGAACCAGACTATGCCGCCCAATCCTGATATGTCAATCAATGGACTAGGAGCCAGTCGGAGATAAAGAACTGCGGGGCGCAATCTGCACCGTCGAGTAAAAAACCCGCATGTGAGGTCATGGGAAATAGTGCAATTCAGAGGCCTGGTATGTTATCTGCCTATTCAGTCAGGGCATGGCCAGGCGCGATTTGCCCCATGGTCACTGCTGGGCGTCCTGATGGTTATGGCTATCCGAGGCCCATCATTGAGGATTGGAGAATGACCGGCTCGCCGCAAGTCGACCTTGGGCTAATACGCAAGTGCGTGCTCTCGGCAAGAAGATATATTTGGGTCGATGCAATTGTCGGGAGAGGCTTGAAGCCAAGCCAACTCGCCTCATCTGCTTGCATGCCGCAGAACAGGAACGGAAGATGCGTCGAATCCAGACTCCAAGATCAGGCCGCGCCCCTATCCGTTGAACCTCGGCCTCGTGGATACCGTTTAGACCCCAATTCTGCCGCTATTCGTGCCAGGAAAACGGTGCGCATCAACATTTTAGATGATGGCGTTTTTTCCACCGACTCCTTACTGCAGTAGCGTTGGATCCAGCCAATGGTTGCGTAAGGATAGCTTACCCGCCTGCGACCCACGCTCTGCCGGTTCCGAATATCGCGCTCCCAATATCCTTCTCCGTAAATCCAATCGTTCCAACCCATCGCGGGTTTCTTGCTTTGTGCACGCGGCAGCATGGCATCGGAAACAGGCGGCGTTGGCAATAGGAATTTTGGGATCGGGCAAGGCGGAACTGCGCCTATCGCGCCAGGAAACCCGTTCGCATCGTCCCCACTCTGATTACGGGAACTGGGCAGGGAAGGTGGTGCCGACCATATGAGCGGCATGTTCGCCGTTATGGCCAACCAGAGAATCATAACGCGGTGCAAAATCAACAGCTTCACGGAGTTTTCCAGGGGATCGTACGCCAGGCAAAAGAATATTTTATTTTTTTCTTGACAGTCTACTCATAAGTGATATATCAACTTTTTGGCCCAGAAAAACGGGCGGAGAAGAACTCGAAAGTTGCTTCGCCTCTCTCTTTTTTGAAGAATTCGCTCGGTGCTGCCGCCATGCCAAGCGATCTCTAACAATTGGCGGCGACCAATGGAGAGCGGGTTGGACGCGGGGAAGGAGGCCGAGGCATGAGGCGGATACGGAGCGGAGAATTGACTCTGCGAAGCGGTTCCCAACAGGCAATTCCACTCATAGTCGGCCACAAAGAATCTGACGGTTCGTAGCTGATCTTTCAGTTGCCGGCTTCAAATAGAAGCTGAGCGTTGAACTCAAGGGAGGACCAGATGGAGGACCAAATGAAAGCTAGGAAGTTTTGGACACATTGGATGGGAATGGCGGGAATTGCGAAGGCTTTAATCGCGCTTTTGGCATTCTCGCTCAGCATCAGTGCGGCTTTGGCGCAGGTAAGAAACAGCACCATTACCGGCACTGTAACCGATCAAAGCGGCGCGGTTGTTCCCCAGGCGATTGTGACAGTAACGAACCAACTCACGAACGAAACAGCAAAAACGCAGTCCGGGCCCGCAGGCGATTACGCCTTGCCTTATCTCGCGGCCGGTCGATATGCCGTCTCAATCGATGCGCCGGGATTCAAGACCTACCGTGTAGACGACATTGTGGTGGCAACGGGCATTACGGTGCAAGTTAACGCTAAGCTCGCAGTGGGCGCAACAAGTCAAGTGGTTCAAGTTACAGCCGCTACTGCGGAGCTGCAGACCGAAAGCGCGACGGTGGCGGGATCGGTCGATACGCATGTAATTAACAATGTGCCCAATATCAACAATAATCCGTTGTACTACGCGACCCTGCAGGCAGGCGTGACGCCGTCTCCGGTCATGTACAGCGACGAAAATCTCGGTGTGGGCTATACCGCTCGCCAGGAGTACTCCGCGATCAGAGTGAACGGCGGCATGCTTGGAACCGATGACGTTCAGCTTGATGGCGTTCCAGTGCAGGGCTCAGGCTGGCACGAAGTCACAGTCATGCCCAATCGAGACGCTCTGCAGGAAGTCACCGTCTCTACGAACGATCTTTCTGCCGATCTAGGCGGGGGCCAAGCCATAATCCAGATGGTCACCAAGAGCGGCACGAATACTTTTCACGGTGATCTCTTCTACAACATGCGAAATGAAATGCTAAACGCGAACGGTCTTGAAAATGACATGGAAGGTGTTCCGCGCGGAGAATACCGCGTCGACGAAGCAGGCGGCAGCATCGGAGGGCCGGTTGTTTTCCCCAAGCTTTTCAACGGGAAAAACAAGGTATTCTTCTTTGTCGCCTTCGATCGGCTCTGGAATGTTCTGCCTTTCGACGGATTCGCCACAGTTCCGACAGATCTTCAGCGGCAGGGCGATTTTGGCGAGACCGTGATTAAAAATGCAATCGGTAATCCGGTGCCTGTCACGATTTATAACCCATTTTCAGCGACGCTGGTTTCTGGCAGTACCAACGTCTATCAAAGATCGCTGTATCCTCAGAGCACGAACTGTAGCTCGTACGGTTGCGGTTCGGTTATTACAAATCCAGATCCATATGGCCTGATGTACCTACAGGCCTTTCCGGAGCCGAACCACGCGGCGAGCGATGTTTATGGAGATGACAACTTTCTATATAACGGCACGAGCCCCACAACGCGCAATAATTTGAATACGCGCATGGACTTTCATTTTGGGAAGAACTCCTTCTATCTTTCCGGAGGGGTGCAGAATGGTTCCCAAATTGGAGCTAACGCGTGGGGCAATTCGAGTCCCTGGAGATGGCAGTCGTCCAACAACAATCTCGACAACAATCCCAGCGCTGCGATTGGCGACATCATTACGCTGAACCCGACCACCTTTATCGACCTTCACGCTGGTTTTCAGCGGGTGTCGGCTCAGTCCACCTACCCCACTTCAGGGGTTTCCTACCCCGGAACAAACAGTCCGTGGACCGCGGCAAATTACACAGCCTGGGGCATGCCGTCCACCGTGCAAAGTTATATCACTCTTCCCGGGACGGCTCCGTCTGTCTACTCCCTCGGCTATGGGGCTGCGTATAGCCAGGCATTGAATAACGGGAACTGGGTATGGAAGAACGAGCATCAGAATAACTACGATTTCAACGGCAGCATCACCAAGGTGATCGGCAAATGGACACTAAAAAATGGTCTTGACAATCGCATCTACCAAAGCAATTGGGCGGACATAGAATGGAATACCCCCTCTCTCGGTTCCTACGAAACTGAGTGCTACTGCGAGCAATATACCTTGTCGGACGGCTCCTCAGATGGTTCATTAAACGTTACCCCGCAGCAGAGTGGTATTCCCTACGCGATGGGAGCCATAGGCGTGATGGGCTGGCGGTTTGATCCTGGCAGTTCGCCTGTTCCGGCGCTGACCGATCGACTTTTTGCCGTGTATTCCCAGAATGACTGGAAGGCGACAAGCAAGCTGACCATCAATCTTGGACTTCGCTATGAGATACAGCCTGGGCCAACGGCTCGGCACAACCATGAATACGATATCGACACGACTGCGGCGAGTCCGTTTACTCTGACCTTCGACGGCTCCACGCAAAACCTTGTCAATCAGAATCCACAGGCGGGAATGGGAGCATTTGCTTTCCCCGGAACAAACGGTTATTCCCGGAATATGTGGGACACGGAATATAACGACATTTCACCTCGCGTAGGCGCGGCGTATCGGTTGACAAATCTGACCGTAATTCGTGGCGGCTATGGGCGAATTTACGCGCAAAGCAACACTGGCTATAACGCAAATGGAATGATCTATGGCGGTGGTGCGTGGGAGGGCGGCACGGAAATGACCCCTTACGGGACCGGGATCACCACCGCCTATAACGGACTGCCAGTAGGGCGCCTTGAGGATGAGGCAGACACGACGCCGCTTCTCGCTCCGGGGGCGGCTGTGCAAAGTCCGGACATCTATGGCGATGAGAACGGCTCAGCGAGCGTCGACATGTTCATGCGCAAAGGCTTCCACAACGCCTATGTGGATCAATGGAACGTCTTCGTGGAGCGTCAAGTCCATGGCTGGCTCGCGTCCGCAGGGTATGTTGGAACGAAAGGCAGCCATCTTCCCTGGCGTACTTTTCCTCTGAACGGCACTTGGCAAATTCCACAAGCGACCCTGATGAATTGGCGAAGCGCGTGGCTCAACTCCAGCGGTACGAATGATCCGTCGCAGGCCCAAGTCGCAAACCCATTGCCCGCTTTGATCAATCACGCAACGGGCAGCATCGGCGAGGGAACAATCACAGCCATGCAAGCTTCGGAAGGGTATCTCGATCTGCTAGGGGATACAGTGGTCGAGGACTTGGGCTCATCACTGTACAATGCCCTGGAACTCGAGTTGAAGCATTCCTACTCGTCTGGGTTGACAGCACAATTTATTTACGATTGGTCCCATTCAACAGGAATCTCGGGCGGGGAGGATGGCTCATCCTACGCCGAAGACCAACAAGGAAACCTGGCGGGCTCCGGTGGAGTTAACTACGCGAACCTTCAGAGCAACAATGGACTTCTTGGATACGATGTTCCACAGCGCTTCGTCGGTGTGGTGTCGTACCTGGATCAATGGGGCAGCGGCCAGAAGTATGAGCTTGCCAATCCCGTGGCCAGGGCGCTGGCGGGTGGCTGGCAAATGGCAACTGTGGTCACTGTGCAATCAGGACAGCCGTGGGGTCCCTCTTGCACCGGCAGCATGAATTCTCAGTGCATCCCGACTGGGCAGCCGCTGGAAGTTCCTAAGACCTTGCAGCATTGGTATGATGGCAAAACCACTGTTACACTTCCAGACGGCCACCAAGTTACTCCTGGCCCTTACACTTTCCTGAAGTGGAACCCCGATGCTTTCACTAACCAGATCGTTCAGTTCCCGAATGGCCAATATGCCGTCGATCAATATTGGTACGGAACGACAAATCAGTACAACACCAATCTTCGCTTACCCTCTTTCCAAAATGTGAACTTGAATGTTACCCGGCAGTTTGCGCTCAGGGAACGGTATCAACTCGAACTTCTCGGCGAGTTCACTGACCTGTTCAACCACCAGAACTTCCTTCCCAGCGCAGTCGAGAATAACTTTGCCACTCCAATCCTAGCTCCTACTTCGGGCGCCGGGATCGGCCAAAACGGCGATTCCGACGCCGGAACTCTGTCTCCAAACATGATGGATCCCAGACAGATCACACTTAGCGCTCGATTCACCTTCTGAACTTGGAAAGCT
>JASIJX010000603.1 GCA_030049955.1 Acidobacteriaceae bacterium | reverse complement strand
CGGCTCGGCGGATTTCGCCAGGCGCTGGCGGCGGCAGAGATGGAGCCGCTTCCTGGCCACATCGTCTCCATCGGCAATTCCGGCGACCATAGCGGCGAGCTCGGCGGACATGAAGCGATGAAGAAGTTGCTTGCTGAAAAAACGCACCCGGATGGTATCTTCTGCTTTAATGACCCCGCGGCGCTGGGGGCAATGCGTGCGATTCTCGACGCCGGTCTGCGTATCCCCGACGATGTGGCCGTAGTTGGGTGCGGGAACTTGTCCTATTCGGATTTTCTTCGCGTGCCGCTGAGCTCTGTGGATCAGGGAAGCAGGAGCATCGGCAAGGCGGCGGCGAGCATGGCGTTGAAACTAGCTCGCAACAAAGAAGCGCGCCGGTCGAAGACCGAGCTTATTCAACCGCATCTGGTGGCACGGGCGTCCAGCCTTCGAAACGGTACCGGCGCAGACGCGTAGCCTCCCACCCCAGCGGCTTTTCAGCCTGAAGAATATTACCCCGGACGTCGAACTTCCACAAAATAAGCGGTGTCACAGTGCCTGCATGAGAACCCGAGGTACGGGCTGACTTGCTGCTCCCTATGCCGCGAATGTAAACAGGAATAGCACACGCCGCTGTGCACCTGTCACACATTGGCTTCACACGGGATGCGACCAAGGTCAGCCATGATTATTCGGAGATTTCCGTGAGCGCTCTATCAGTCTGCGTTGAGCTCCTGGCGCCGAAGCGGCTTCTCGAGCAGTTCATCCGCGACCAAGGCACCTGGATAAGATACTGGCGTCGACATTACCATGATGCAGCTGTCAGCGGGTCGAGACGAATTTGAACGGAACTTTGGATAGGATTCACAGCAAGCAACTGTGCCTGGATACTCCCAAGCCCAAAGAGCTTGAATCGTGATTCTGTGGCGTCCTGCACTTTCAAGGCCGCCACCAGCACAGCAACGCATAGTTAGGACAATACCGCCACCGGCTTTCTGCCGACTGTCCGGTTTACCCTAAATAGCGTTTCCATACCGGCGGAATGCCAGAAGCGCTTCTTGTCGCGCAAAAAGCGGAGGTAACCTAATCTGCCATACCGATGGGGCCATCTGCTGCATGGACCGCCTGGAAACGGGAAAACGAGCGCGATCGGGGCTATGGTGACCGGTCGGGGTCTGAATGTTTCACCGCGGTTTTCAAGGCCTATTTTCGGGTGTACGTACATCTCGCACGCAGAAGCACGTTGTCGAATAAGGCTTTTGCGTTTGGGCATGTGAATCGATTTCCACCGTCGCACCAATCGCACCGGAAAGCATGGATTTTCTGTAAAATGTGGAACACAGGAGTCAGTGAGGTTCGTTCAAGATCACCTCAAAAGGTCAAGGGCATGCGTGTTGATCACCTGCTCCTCGTCGATTAGCTACGGGCCGTATGCGTACGTATGTGCGTCTGACCGCGTCATTTGTCAACTCGCCTAACGAAGCCGTTGCCGAGAATCTCGTCGGTCAGCCAATGATCCTGCGGCTGGGGAGCGGCCCCAGCAACCATTGCGTCAGCTTTCAATTGGGGGGTCGAATCCAATCACCTGGCACTCAACGCGCAGGTACGCGTGACTGCGGGTCATTTGGTGCAACTTGGCGAGGTAATCAGCGGCAGAAGTTATCTATCGCAGAACGATTTACGCCTACATTTCGGATTGGGCACTCATGAGTGCGTCGACCAGGCTGAGGTGTTGTGGCCGGAAGAAGAGAAAGAAATCTTGACACACCTGTCTGTTGACCGGTTTTATATAGTGCGCGAAGGACAAGGAGTGATTTCCAGCAAGCTATCCGAGCACACCACGAATCTTCCCTAGCGTTATTGGGTTGGGGTGCTGCCAAGAAACTCATCGCAGTGGCAGGACTCGGTTGTGAGATCGAGCAGAAATGCAAGGAGACTATGTTCGAGGGAACCTTAACTACAGCTGCTCCACCGCAGCGAAAGTTCTCCTTCATCGCGCTGAGCGCAGGCTTTGTCTTAACTGGCGCAGGCACGGTGATGCTGGGCGTGCTTTTGCCGACTCTCTCGCTGCGATGGGGATTACGGGACGATCAGGCTGGCCTGCTCCTCTTTCTCCAATTCGTTGGCTCTTCGCTGGGCGCGATTGTCACGGGGATGAATCGCATTCGCTCACTGGCGATTGGATACGGGCTGCTGGTAGCGACGCTCTGTGTGCTGGCACTCGATGGTGCGAGGGCGGCCTATTTAGCATTTTTCTTCTTTGGTCTGGGGCTCGGAATGGCGATGACGTCGACCAGCCTTCTGTTTTCAGATCGCTGGGCCGATGATCGCGCCGCGAAATTGGAATGGTTGAACTTTGCCTGGTCGGCCGGAGCTTCGGCAGGTCCGATCTGCTTTCTGCCGTTTTTGAGTCGTGGAGATATTCGATCGCTGTTCGCAATGATGCTTGCTCTATCGCTCGCTATGTTTGTGTGGGTGGTCTTGCGAGAGCGTCAGGAGCCGCGCAACATCCCTGAGAGGCATCACGGAACAGTTGGGCGTTCCGCAAGAGCACTCTTTTCATTGCTCCTGTTGCTGGCGATGACGGCAGTTGGAGTAGAGACGACATTGAGCGGTTGGCTTACAACCTATTCGCATCGTGCGGGGATGCACAGTTTGGCCGGGGCGGCTTTGGCGACTTCGGTCTTCTGTTTTGGAGAGATGCTGAGCCGCCTCATTTTCTCGACGCGTTTGCTTGCTAAGTCCGGGCGTTGGGTTGTGCTCCAATCGGGCGTTTGGGGCGTGACGATCTCATCGATCTTACTGGTTGCTGCTCCGCACCCCTGGCTGATTCTCGTCACTGCCGGTGCTGCAGGCGCTTTCATTGGCCCGCTTTATCCGCTTGCGCTCTCATACCTGCTTGAGCTCTCGCCTCTGGGGTGGTTTTTCTCGGTCGGAGGCCTGGGTGCAGCTCTGTTCCCGTGGATCACGGGGCTGATTTCGGCACATTATCAGTCGCTCAGGTATGGATTGATGGTCCCCTGTGTTACCGGATTGGCGATGATTGGCATCAGCGCGCTGATGTTCGGCCGTGTTCACCGCGCTAACCCGTCAGTAAGTGGCTGAAGAACCCGGCTACGCGATAAAGGTCACCTACCGTTTTCGGTTCGAGTCACTTTATTCCGGGCAATCTCTCGGACAAGAACCACGGTGAATTCTTTGGCGCCATGTTCGCAGGGTCATATCGGTGGGGACCGGTAAAGACTGTGTTCAAACTCAGCCCAGCTTCGCCTAAATAGGGTCCCGGATCGAAGTATCTATCCCACTTTCCAGTACTTAGTCTTAAATCAAAATTCCGCACCTGCGTGTTTTTTCACAAGCGGTGTTGACCCATCAATGAAAGCATTGCAAACAATCGATTGTCGTGTTATATGTGTTAACCGCCAAATCGTTCCCGGATAGGGCTGATGCAGAACCGTTTGGGAACTGTGCTCAAGCACCTGGATAAGCTGCGCTCTGGGACCGCTTCGGATTAATAGAAACAGGAGGTCACTTTTGAGATGGAATTCAACCGACGCGAATTCATTTCTCTGGCGAGTGCGGCAATAGCTGTTCCTGCTGTTTCACCTGTTTTCGCCGAAGTCTCCAGCCAAATCCGATGCTTAGCGTACGACGCAGAGGGACAGCCTTTGCCGCCGACTGCTTTGGAGCGCTTTTATCTTTGCGACTCCCTGATGAGGCCGATCACCGTGGCATTCGAGACCGGTTCAGGTGAAATACGGTTTGTGCCGCCTGCCGACAAATCTTTTCGGATCGCGCTGCCATTGACGGTGCCGGGTTTCGGCGAGGTCTTCGTTTACGCCGACGATAGTGGCCCGGGATACACCGAGCGCTCGCTGGGTGGTGCGAACGGCTTGGTATTGAACTACGCATTTGCCCGCGATCGCATGGCGACTGTGCGAAGAGTGGAAGCGGATTGTAAACAACTAGGCGTCTTGATTTCTCCACAGACGCAACAGCGCATCGATGCTGCACAATCGAGTCTCAAGCGCGCTGAAGCTGCGAGGGACGACCGCACGGCTCAGGTTCGTGCATCGATGGAGTCGCTGCGAGATTCACTTTGGGCAGGAGAAATGTTAGTCCTCGCGCGCGCTAAGGCAGCGATTGAACGTCGTCCGGCGAGAACTGGATTTCTCTTCGGCTGCAATGGCTTCGGCCTTGCCGCCGGCTATCCTGAAACGCTGAATCAATTCGCTGCGGTGTTCAACTACACCACAATTCCCATTTACGAAGGTTGGGTCGAACCCGAAAAGGGCCATCCCGATTATTCACATTTTGAGGCTGCGCTCAGTACGCTCATCGGCACGACGATCCTTCCTAAAGGACACCCGGGAATTTGGCTGGAGCCGGAAAATACGCCGAAATGGTTGCAGAACATTAGCTACGAAGAGACAAAGAAATATTGTCTTGGACATGTGAGGCAGGCGATCAGCCGCTATCGTCATCGTGTTCACATCTGGGACATAGTCAACGAGGCACATGTACAACCGGAAGTAGATCGTGGGATGAACGGTTTCACTCGCGAAGACAACGTGGATCTAACCGTTTCAGCGTTGCAGACAGCACGTGAAGCGGATCCCACCTGCTTTCGAATCATTAACCTTACAGGTACCTGGGCGGATTACTACATGGGTGAGCACCCAGACGGAACTCAATGGCAGCGGCGCCCTGCTTCATGGCAGCAGAGTCCTTACGACTACTTAACGATGCTGCGCGACGCCGAAGCCGGATATGAGGCAATAGGCTTGCAGTACTACCACTCTGGCCGTGACTTCCTGGAGTTTGAGCGTGACCTTGAGAGTTTCAATCATTTTGGGAAACCGATCCATGTCACCGAGATGGGTTTTCCGTCTTCAGTGGCCCCATTTCCAGGTCAAGAACAATACGCATACTGGGGCGGCGGAGTCGGCGGAGAGAAGATGACCTGGCACAATGAGTTCACCGAAACGGTCCAGGCCGACTGGGTGGAACATGCTTACACGATTGCCTACAGCAAACCGTGGATCGAGGCCATTACCTATTGGGATTTTAATGGCAAGGGAAACGATGGCTTTGTCCAGGAGGATGGCACGCCCAGGGAGAGCTACCATCGTTTGAGTAATCTGCTGACAGAGTGGCGAAACAAAGCCTGAGAAATCACGCTGGCCGCCTCTGGAAACTCCTGATGGCCATGGTGAGCGGTTCGAGTGCCCGGGCTGCGGATTGCCTTGACGGGCAAGCTGCAATGCACTGTTCGACGCTGCCCGAGGAATCGACCCTGGAAAAGCGATTTAGACAAGCGTTTGTTTAGTGAAAACGCTTTCCGCGGACGAGAAAGCAATCGCTGACGGGCGGAGCGGTCTGGAAATATAAGAATCTCGATCAAACGGTTGAATTCGGCCTAGAGATTAAGCTTGACATTGCAACTCCCGGCATGCTTTAATTCGCCGCAATCAGAATCGGTGAGTGAACTAAGTCCAACACGCAATCGGTTGTCTTAAGGGCCTTCGGTCAATGAGTCCTAATCTGCCCGGCACGGCGGAGATGGGCCGTTGGGTCACAATGTTGTTCAACCCAAAGGGGCTTGAGGAGGCACCACATGAGCAGACGAGGCTGGATGTTGATGTTATCTGGGCTCGCGCTTGGTTTGGCGAGTTCCATTTGTGCGCAGAATTCGAACTCCGGTGATATTCGCGGCACCGTGACCGACTCAACCGGTGGGTTGGTGCCAGGCGTGACCGTCACTGTAACTAACAACGACACCGGCGTGGTCAGTAAGTACGTGACGAATAACGACGGCCTATACGACACGAATTCGATTCTGCCTGGCAACTACACGCTCGAATTCAACAAGCAAGGCTTCGAAACATTGAAGCGCGGCCCGATCCCGCTTCAAGTCGGAATCGTTACCGTTGATGCGGCCTTACAAGTGGGAGCGGCCACCCAAGTGATCGAGGTGAAATCCGACGCTGTTCTGCTCAAGACGGAAGATGCCCAGGTCTCGACCACTCTATCGACAACGCAGTTGGAAAATCTTCCCAACGCCGATCCAGAGAATGGCTATACCTATCTGCTGAAGATGATTCCCGGCGCTTCCAGCACTCCGGGTGGTACTGCGACCGGTGGTGGTGGCAATAATACTGACCCCCAGTTCGATCAGACCATCAACGGAACCATGCCCTACTTCTCCAGCTTCCTGGTTGATGGCGGCTCAATCTGGTTGCCGCATAGCGCCAATACCGACCAGGGCCTGAGCGAATCGGTGTCAGAGGTTAACGTGATTGCCACAGTTGCTCCCGCCCAGTACGGCGGCGGCGGCTCGGTCTTCAACGTCATCAACAAGAGCGGCACTGAACGTTTTCACGGCTCCGCCTATGACTATATCCAGAACGACGCCTTTAATGCGAGATCCTACTTCGACAGGGCCCCGACACCGAAAGGGGTACAGCGTTACAACTACTTCGGCGGGGCGGTTGGCGGGCCGATCCTGAAGAACAAAATGTTCTTCTATTACAACTATCAACAGTTGAAAAACCCCAACAGCTCGTTCTCAACGACCTCGGAACCGACCGCAGCCATGAAGGCCGGTTGCTTCAATCCTTCGCTCTTTGGAAACCATCTGCAGCTTGACGCTGCCCATGGCGGCACACCATTAACGTCTGGTACCTCAGCCGATATCGCTCAGTGCACTACCGCCGACGCTGCGAACGCCAGTACCGATCTGGTGATTCCGACGGCCGATTTCGATCCGGTGGCTGTCGCCATCCAGAGCAGTTACTACCTGACCGGCCAGCAAGGGAACGGCGTATTACAAAACAATTACACCTACCTTGCGGCAGGCAGCGGCAACCAAGCCAAGATGATTGCGCGATTGGACTACAACGTTACTTCGAATAACCACATCAGCTTTTCGATCGTGTCGCGCTACGCGCCGACCCTATTGAATTTAAATGACGGTTCTAATGCTCCAAATTGCCCGGTCAGTTGCCACTATGGTTCGTCCGACGGTGGGAATGAGCAGATCTCGGATGTGTGGACCATCAGTCCGAACCTGGTCAACGAATTCCGTTTTTCGGGAAACCGGGAGGCGGATTACGATGCTCAGGCGTCTTTAAACCAGGGCATCCGGTCCAAGATTGGATTGTCGCCAACTATCGATTACGCGGATGTCCTGCCGACGTTGAATTTTAGCGGAACTGGCGCTCCCACGAGCATTACCCCAGGCACGGAGGCGCTTTTCATCCAGAACAGCTTCGTTCCCTCGGATATGGTCACCCTACTCAAAGGGAAGAATATTCTGCACTTTGGCTTTGAGCTGCTGATGGAGCAAGATAACTCGACTCCATGGGGCGGCATTAATGGCGCAAAATTATCATTCAGCGGCCAGTTCACATCTCCACCAAGCACCTCCACTCAGTGCACCAGCAACCCAAGCAACCCTTGTGTCGATGTAGGATATGCCGACTTCCTGTTGGGAGATGTGCAAGCGTGGAATACGGAGACTCAACCGAAACATTACATGCGAGCCAAAAATCCTTCGTTCTTTGTTCAGGACGACATCAAGATACGGCCGAACCTGACCATCAACCTCGGAGTGCGCTCGGAAACGCATGGCGGATCGACCGAGATACATAACAACGCGGGTGGATTTGACCCGACCCTGACGGATCCGGTTGCCAGTACGGCCGCCTATCCCGTCAACTCGCTGGGCTCGATGTGGTTCGCTGGCCTGAACGGAGCGCGGAATCAGAGCTACGCGACCAAGACCCTCGTGATGCCACGCCTCGGATTTGCGTGGACAATGTCGCCAAACTGGGTCGTGCGCGGGGGAGTGGGGCAATACGCTTCGTTATGGAGCATGGACACCGTGGGCGGAGTGATGGGCTTTGGATCGGGCTGCGGCGTTCCCAACTTGTGTGGCGCTGTGGGCAGTGCGACCACTTCCAGCACGACAACACCGGTGGTGCAGTTGTCGGGCAGTGGGGCGAATCTACCCGTGCTTACAGGCGCTGCAGCCCGCAACCCTCTTTCTTACATTACCCCTGCAACCCCCCAGGGGAGTGGTGGGACCATCCCCTATACCCCTTACAATCTTCCAATTCAGAACGGCTGGCAATGGACGGCAGGCGTGCAGTGGCGTTTACCCGGAAGTATGGTGGCCGAGGGGCAGTACGTCGGCTCCCATTGGGAAAACATGATGTTCGAGGCGGATATCAACCAACTGCCCGCGACTAAGCTCGGCCAGGGCCAGGCGGCACGGCCGTACCCGCAGTTCTCCGGCATCGGAGTGGGATCCGGCGGCTCGCGCACAGGCCAGTACGCGGGCATTTCGAACTACGAGTCAGCGTCATTCATGCTTCACAAACCAATAAGCTATGGCTTTGCTGCCGAACTCAGTTACACATGGTCCCAACTGAAGGACGACATGGACGATTCCGGCTGGGGGGAACAGTTCGGCGACGTGTACTATCAGGACGCTTACAATCTCGCTGCCAATTATGGGCCCTCGAATTTCAACCGGCCAAATGCCCTCAAAGGTGAGTTGCTCTATGCCATACCACTCGGAAAGGGCCATCAATACCTGAACTCGGCTGCAGCCGATACGGTACTGGGCGGTTGGACGGCATCCGGTGACTTCGAGGCCGAGTCGGGAGTTCCCTTTACCGTGACTATGAACGACCCGATCAACGATGGCTCGCTGGGTTCAAGCGATGGCAACAATCAGGCAGCGCTCTATCCTAACCTGTCTGGGAATCCGAATGCCGGGGGGCATTCAGTAAATCAGTGGTTCAATCAGCAAGCGTACACGGCGCCGGCGGCGAATACCTTCGGCACCAACCCGAGGAATTCGCTTCGTGGACCTGATTTTGTGTTCTTCGATTTCTCAATGGCCAAGAGTTGGGGAATGCCGGGGTGGGAGTCAGGCAAATTCCAGATTCGGATGGATGCGGAAAACATCTTCAACCATCCAGCCTTCCGCAACCCTAGCAGCAGCCTCAATCCAGCCACGCTGGCCTCGGGGACGACTCCTGACCCCAGTGTCGGTCAGATCACAAGCGTCGACGGCAATTACGGTCGAACCATTCAGCTCTCGGGACGTTTCTCGTTCTGAACTTGCAGAGGCGGTTTCTCCGTTCAAACGAAAAGGGCGGTGGTCTAGGCCCCCGCCCTTTCGTATTGTCCGAGTTAGAGTGAGAACGACGGCAGTTCTTACTGCAGCACCGAAAAAGGGATGGAAATCACGATGGAAAGTTCACGCAGAGGTTTTTTGAAAGGCGCCTCAGTCACAGCAGCCACACTGGCCATGGCAAAGGAACTGCCCATTCTGGCGGAGACCGCAGCTTCAGGACAGGTGCAGGTCTGGAGCACATTCGGCGACCGGCGCCACGCATCGCGCGCGGCCTTGAACTGGACGCCAGTATCGCAGCTTGCCTCGGATGCCATCGTGCTGAATCCTGGCTCGACCCGCCAGGAGGTTCTGGGTTTCGGCGCCGCGTTCACAGACGCATCCTGCTGGGTGCTCAGCCAGATTCCCGAAGAACAGCGGGCCCAACTGATGCACGAACTGTTTGCGCCCGAAGAGATGGCCCTCAACGTATGCCGCACCTGCACCGGATCGAGCGACTACTCGCGGTCAGTCTACAGCTTCGATGAGGGCGACGATCCGGATCCTGAGCTTACGCGCTTCTCGATCGATCATGACAAGGCCTATATCCTGCCTACACTCAAAGCGGCGCGCAAGATCAACTCCGATCTCTTTCTTTTCTCATCGCCCTGGAGCCCGCCGGCATGGATGAAGTTCAACAATTCGATGCTGGGTGGAACGATCCGCAAATCCACGCTTGAGCCGTACTCTCGCTATATCAAGATGTTCCTCGATGCCTATCAGGCGGAAGGAGTGGAGATCAATGCCGTCACGGTGCAGAACGAGGTTGACACCACTGTCGACGGGCGGTATCCGGCCTGTCTCTGGGCTCAGGAAGATGAGATTCTCTTTGTGCGCCGGTACCTGGGACCACTGCTTCGCAAGTCGGGCATCTCCACCAAGATCTGGGTTCTGGATCACAACTTCAATCTTTGGGGACGCGCCATCGGCGAGCTGAGCAATTCGGAGCTCTATGACTATGTGGACGGTGTGGCATGGCATGGATACGCCGGTGATCCTACCGGGATGACACAGGTGCACAATGCGTTTCCGGAGAAGCACGCCTACTTCACCGAAGGCGGGCCGTTGTATGAGCCGGGCGCTCCGCGTCCCGATCCGATGACCAACTGGGCCGAGTGGAGCGAGTGGGCCAACAGTGTGATGAGAAACTGGGCCAGATCCATTACGGTCTGGAATCTTGCTCTTGACGAGCAGGGAACGCCATATATCGGCCACTATGATCCCGAAGAGCACGTTAGCTCGTGGCCAACCGTGGGCCGGGGTGTTCTAACCGTGTGGAACGATACCCACAAGGTCGAGCGCAGCGGCCGATTCTGGGCGATCGCGCACTACTCCAAACACGTGAGGCGGGGAGCGAAGGTGTTTCAGACCGATGGCCCAGTCGACAATGAGAAGCAGACCTCCAAGTGTATGGTTTCGCACGTCGGATTCCGCAATCCCGACGGAAGCCATGTGGTAGTGCTGACCAACACCGGCTCGCAGACGCGGACTCAGTTGGTGCTCGGAAACAGCGCCCTGCATCTCGACTTGGCTGCCAACTCACTGTACACCCTGCAGTGGTCGTGAGTGTCAACTCGAGCGCTCCCAAGCACCATCACCGATTTAGCCAAAGTCTCCTGCGAAGCGTTAAGCATTTAGGCCTACGCCGAGAAGGTGTCGATGGGATATGCGGCTCTGAATCGCTCCTGCAGGAATCCTCGATGCCCGATCACGGTGCCGCGACTATTCAGCTTTTGGCTGGACCTGTCGACTCACGAATGACCAGCTGGGGTTCCACCACGATCTCGTCGCGTGGCGGCATGGTGTTGTGAATGCAATTCAGCAAACTCTGCGTCGCGATCCGGCCAATCTCTTCGAGTGGCTGACGGATCGTAGTCAATCGCGGCAGAGTGAACGCCGCCGCTTTAATGTCGTCGAATCCGATAACTGAAACGTCTTCCGGCACGCGCAGATTGAAATCCTTCAGCGTGCGAATTGCCCCAATCGCCGATATATCGTTGAAAGCGACGATCGCGGTAAAGGGCTGATTGGCAGACAGCAGCCTCTGCACCTCGGAAAAGCCCAGCTCGGGCGATGTCATATCACGGTCAAGTTTGACTACGAGCTCAGGTTTGATTTCAATGCCCATTCGCTCTGCTACAGCAACCAACGTGTTCCAGCGCTCATCGGAGTCGGCGCTGAAGGGCTGCCCGTGCATGAAGGCGAATTTGCGGTGACCGAGCCCGTAGAGATGGCCCAATGCTAGCTCCGCGGCCCGCGCGTGGTCGAGCACCACATTGGTTACGCCTTGAATCTGTCGGTGACCCGGCACGGACACGACTGGAATCGAAATGGGGTGCTCGAGTTGAGTGTCGATCGCAATGATGCCCTGCGCGCCGCGCGAAACCAGCATCCGCGTGTAGTCCTCAATTAGCTGCCGCTTATGCCGGTGGTGTGCCGTGAAGTAGAAATACCCCGCCGAGATCAACTGATCCCCGATGCCGCTCATCACCTGTGTGTGATACCCCTCACCCAACTCAGGAACCAGGATGCCGATCGTCAAGGTTCTCCGGCTCCGCAACGAACGCGCAAGCAGATTCGGCTGATAGTTCATCGCCTTGGCGGCTGCCTTGATTCGATCACGCGTCGCCTGGGGAATTGATCGTCCGGGCACATCATTCAGGACCACTGAGACCGTAGCAGGGTTCAGACCGAGATGCTCAGCCACTTGCTTCAGGCTCGCTGTCTTTTGAACCCGCGGCTTTGCACCGTCCTGCGACTTGTTACCACCGGCGGAACTCTCCATATCGTAGCTCAAATCTCTCTTCTGATAATTATGTCGTCGGCTTTTGGGGGGGCGAAACATTACGGTCGCCTGTCATCCGCCTTTTATCAGCGTCACGAAAGCAAAAGACAAACGTTTATTTGAGAATTATATGTGAGAATCGCCGATGCGGAAAAGTATTCAACTCCCGCGGAGAAGTCCTGCCGATGAAGGCTGGGTACCGTTCGGACGGTCAAGAGGCGAATTAGGAGTGTCTGGGCCGTGTTGCCCCCACTTGATCGGGACAGGTAAATAGCTGGCCATCGCTAATCCCGAAGGCAGTTCAGGAATTCAAATTGGTGGAATCGGCTGGAGGAAAGGGCGCAGCGTTCATTTATAAGAAAATGAGAAATGGGCGATAACATTTGCTAACGGCTCCGCTACGAAAAGGCCTGGACAAACGTTTGCGCATCGCTCAAAATAGACGCCGGAAAATCAGCGGAGATAATCGCAATGAAACCAAAGTGGCAGCGACTCTTGATAGTACTGATCGTGCTCCCGGTTGTGGGGCCAAGTGCAACTCCAGAGCGGACTTTTTGGCTCAATACAAGGGTACTCCATACGAAGACAGCCGCTATCACTATGGTGCGCAGAAGATTCCTGGCAAGGTGTACTGCGCATATTTTGATCGCGGCGGCGAGGGAGTGGCTTATCACGATTCCGACGCCAGGAACAACGGCAGCGGAACACTCAATCCGGCCGACGGTTCTTACCTCAACGAATTCCGGATGAGCGAAGGCGTGGACATTTCTTACACAAAGATGGACCGCAACCCTCCGATCGACAACATGCAATATGACAAGGTGCAACCGCCGGCAAACATGTTTTATGTGGGCTGGACCGAACCTGGCGAGTGGTTCAACATTACTGTGAATGTGAAGCAATCCGGATGGTACGTAGCAGATCTGCTTTACACCTCGAACCGCGGCGGAACCATCTCCCTCGACGTGAACGGTGAGCCTGCAACCGCTCCGTTGAAGATCGTGCCTACTTTTGATGCGTCTGATCCCATCGCCTGGCGGCAGTGGCACCACTGGAACACGCGCAAGGAATCACGAAGGTGATGTTCGTCCGAGGAAAGAACGTGCTGACCGTGCGCATCCTCACGGAAGGACAAATGAATCTGATGTACTTCGATTTTAAAAAGCCAGCCTGAGCCCATTTGGAGGCCGTGGTAGTAAAGAAGTGGCGGCACGATGCACGGCGTCGAAATTTGGGGAGTGGTCACAGTCTGAAACTCGCACAAAACGCATCGACAACTGTTTGTACTAACTCAGGTCACTTCTTCGCAGGTCGAGACTCGGGTCGATGCTCAGTGATCGTGATAACGTTTTTGATGGAATTCGGATGCGCTTGAAGAGCTTCAGCGAAGCGCTCGATCGGGAATCGCAGAGTGATCAGCCCGCGAACAGAATCCGACCACATTGCGTAGAATTTCGACAAGTCATCGACAGCCAGGGTGAATGCCTCTGCTCCCGCATTTACCACTCCAACTATGGCCTGATTTCGCCATACCAGATTACTAATGACTCGATGCGGGTCAATGGCTTGGAGATCTCGATCGCGGGGTACGCCAGTGAAAATGTAAATCCCATTGGGTGCGAGCCGATAAAGTACATCCAGTGAAACCTGCGCTGCGCCTAACGCCTCAAAAACCAGATCAATCGACCCTAACATTGCTGCCGCAACATCTACTGGCGTTTCGTCGGCAGATATGAAAGTCGCGCCGATTGCCTGAGCGATGCGAGCGCGTTGTTCGCTCGGCAACCCGAGAGAGTACACATATGTTTTATAACCAGCAGAAACCAGCTTCATTGCGCCAAGAAGCCCTACTGGCCCGGCGCCAAGAACAAGCGCGGTGCTGTCGTCGTACCGCTTCCACGGCAATCTCGACTGGATGCTGCGCGCGGTCAACATTGCCTTCTCGGCGATTGTGAGCGGCTCAACCAGCACGCCAACCTCGCGAAGATGCTGCGGGACCACGTGAAGGTAACGGCGTTCCTCGATGACATACTCCGTCATGAAGCCGTGCAGGCCTTTTATACCGTGTTCAATGTAGTCTCCCGTGGAACAAAAGTTCTGATTGCCGCTTCGACATGCGGCACATTCGGCATGGTGGCAAGCGCGCCTGACCATGCAAACGACGAGGTCACCGCCAGATAAATCCGCAACTGCCGATCCAGTCTCAACAACTTGTGCAAGACATTCGTGCCCAAGGATGAAATAGTCCAATCCGGACGGGGGACTACCGTAGGCGAAGCGGCATATTTCACGGTCGGTGCCGCAAATGCCAACTTCGAGAATACGAAGTTTGACCTGAACGTCTGTTTGGATATGCGGTTCAGCAACATCAATCAGGTTGACCGAGCGATTTTGCGGAAACACGGCTATGCCTTTCAAAGTTCGCCCCCTTCCGAACGATGCACCTCAGATTGCTATGGTGAGCAAGTCCTTTCATCTACAGGAGTCGATTATTTAGCTTCCCCTCGCGCCCGACGCGCCGTCGGTCACCCGTCGACCATCTTTGCTCTGTTCCACTTTTTTCCGTTATCTTACGGGCTGTTACTGGACTGAAGGGGGCACAATCGCCGCCGTGCGATCAGTACCAATGACCGCCCGGAAAATGGTCCGAGCAAAGCCCACAAGAGCGCGCCTGAATTGCCCTTGCGGGGGCTTCGGATTCTGTTTGACGCTCCTTGAGCCTGAGCATATAATCGGTTTCTCGTTTGCACAACCGATTGTCTAAAGAGAGGCGAGTTTTCGACCGGATTTTTTAACATCGCGCACAACAACGACGCAATAGCTGGACGGAGCCGAATCTGCGCGGGCGGTATTCCAGCAAATACAGCAGTCCGTGTTAGTGAAATTCGCTTCAGGATGTGAGGTGGAATCCGATGCGTGCATCCGTATCGCCGTTGACATGGGTTGCTGTCGACGAAAATTTCGGGGCCCATCGCAGCGCTTGCGGAAGTTGTGCCGGTCTCGTGCATACAAAAAATGCGGGGGCAGGGCAGGTCGAATATACGACCGAGTACTACACGATCTTCCGGCATGGGCGGGTGCTTTACACGACGCTTGCGACGAACGCGGCCGTGACGTTCAAATGGCGAGACGATGGCAAATAGACTCAGCCGTCGCACGTTCCTGCGGTGCGCAAGCGCAGCATCGCTGGTGACGATGTCCGTTTTGAAAGCTGAGGGCGAAGACCGCGCTTCGGCAAAGCCCACCTGCTCCGCTCATTCGGGAAAATACAAAGAGTCGCCGTTGCTTGCGGCCCGTGTCGCCGCAGGCAAGCTCCCGCCGGTAGAAAAGCGACTGCCCGCGGTCCCGTTCGTCCGTCACGTCGCGCGGATCGGCAATTATGGAGGTACGCTCTACGATCAGGCCGAAAGTCCTGGCGGCCGCTTTCACCTGGATGGCACGCTGATCGTCGCCGCGCAGGAGACCGATAACAGCGGTCGCGTCATCCGGCCACACCTGTGTGATTCCGTGACTGTGACCCCCGATTTTCGCGCTTTTACCTTTCACATCCGTGACGGACTCAAGTGGTCGGACGGCGTCAACCTCACCGCCTATGACGTGCTTTGGTGGTGGTGGAACGAGGCGCGCAATACCACCATTTTTCCTGAGGGGCCCAGGACCTTCAAGGTTGGTGACGATTACGCGGATTTCACGCAGCTCGACCATCTGACCTTTCGCATCGGATTCCGCAAGCCCTTCCGGCCCTGTCTCAATCTCTCCGCCTCGGAGTACATGGCTTTCGGTAGTTACTTCGCTCAGCCCGCACACTGGATGAAGCAGTTTCATGCGGGCTTCAATCCGGATGCCGACAAGATCGCTCGCCAGCATGGGTTTGCCGCCTGGTACCAGTACTACATGATGGTCCGCGAATATATGCATCCGGTTATCAACAAACCGCATGTGGCGCCGTGGGTGCGAGTTGCCTCGACGACGACCCGCGACATCTACGAGCGCAATCCCTACTTCTTCGAGGTCGACCAGGAAGGCAACCAGCTGCCTTATATCGACCGGCTCTTTGTGCAGGTGGTCGAGGATGAGCGGCTGCAGGAGGCGCGACGCGCGACCGGATCGGTCTCAGAGGGCATCTGCGACATGTCGCAGATTTCGATCTTCACCAAGAACGCCTCGCGGGGGCGCTACGGAATACGGTACTGGCATCTTGCAAATGGTTCGGAGTGCATGTTCGCATTCAACCTGAATCACAAAGATGAAGTGAAGCGAAAGATATACAACGATCTGCGCTTTCGGCAGGCCCTCTCGTACGCGATCGACCGGCGCCGAATCAACCAGACGCTTTACTTCGGTGAAGCGAAAGAGTGGCAGGCGACGATCAGCCCAACGGTGTCGTACTTTGATCCTGCGTGGATCGATTACTGCGCGCAGTATGACCCGGCGAAGGCAAACCGATTGCTCGACGATGTCGGACTCGTCCGCGTGCCGGACGAGCCATTCCGGCTTGGAATCGATGGAAAGCGTTTTGTCTCGGTGGTGGTCTTCAACAGACAGAACTTCCCCGAAGAGTTGCTCGAGTTCGTCCGGCAAGACTGGGCCCAGGTCGGGATCGAAGTCGTCATGAAGGAGACAGATTTTCGATACCGTGAGTGGCTTTGCCGGGCGGGAAATCAAGACTGCACGTGCTGGAACGGCGACATGGTGGAAGAGATCGCTGCCTATCTTCCCTGGGTAACGAAATGGAATCCCCAAGAGGTACTCTTCTACGCGGTGGACTGGTGGCTGTGGTACTACAGCCAGGGCAAATCGGGAGTGAAGCCGCCCGAGGAGTGGATCGAACAGTTCGACCGCATGGCCGCATGGTACAGCGCGAAGTCCGACGCGGAGTATGAGCAGCTGGGCCACGCGGTGTGGGACTTCTTCAGCAAACAGCTCGTATGCATCGGCACCGTAGGTTATGCGCCACAGCCAGTGGTTGTGGCCGACGGATTGGAGAATGTGCCCGACAACGTGGAGATGGGCTACGGAACCATGTGGGCCAAATCGTACTTCGTTCAGACTTACTTCTGGGACAAGCCGGAGAAACATGAGTAGCTTCTTTCGCAACGCGCTCGTCCGCTACGTGGCCAAGAGGATCGCCTGGGCATCAGTGGTTCTCGTGTTGATTTCGTTCTTTGCATTTCTGGTGATCCAGCTTCCGCCGGGAGATTTTCTCGACTCATATGTGGAGGAGCTGAGCCGGTCCGGGATGGGCGTGGACTCGGCGACTCTGGTGGCCCTGCGGCACGCCTACGGGCTCGACCGTCCGATGATCGTGCAGTACTGGGAGTGGGTGTCGCGGTTTGCGCGCGGAGACATGGGCGTCTCTTTCCTGTACGCGAAGAAAGTGAATGTCATTATCGCCGAGCGGTTGCCCTGGACGCTGGCGTTGACCTTCGGTTCGATGCTTCTCACCTACGGATTCGCGATTCCGATCGGCATCTACACGGCCCGCCGGCAGTATTCGGCGGCGGACTTTGCCGCGTCGTTCATCGCCTTCATCGGCATGGCCACGCCGGGCTTTTTGCTTGCACTGGTGCTGATGTGGATCTTTTATGTCTGTTTCGGCGTGACGGTTGGCGGGCTGCAGTCGCCGCAGTTCATCGGGCAGCCGCTGAGCTGGGCCAAGGTGGGCAATCTTCTGATGCACCTGCCGGTGCCACTGGTGGTAATCGGGATTGCGGGCATCGCAAGCCTGACGCGGACCATGCGCGCAACCTTGCTCGATGAGCTAGGCAAACAGTATGTCACGACGGCACGTGCGAAGGGACTGCCGGAGAGCGTGCTGATCCGGCGCTATCCGGTGCGGGTGGCTTTAAACCCCATCATCAGCTCGGGGGGATGGCTGCTCGCCGAGCTGTTCTCAGGCGACACGGTGGCTGGCATCGTGCTCGGGTTGCCGACGATCGGGCCGGTGATGTACCGCGCCCTGCTGGCCAAAGACATGTTTCTGGCATCGAGCTGCGTGATGGTGATGAGCATTCTGACCGTATTCGGCTTTTTGATTTCTGACATCGTCCTCGCGTACGTCGATCCGAGGATCAGGCTGGGCTAAGATGAGCACCCTGCAGACCGCAACGATCGCAGCCGACGATGTTTCCTGGTCGCAGTGGAGGCTGATCCGTGCGAAGTTCAGGTCGCACAAGCTGGCGCTGGTCAGCATCTGGCTGCTCGGGGCGTTCTACTTAGTCGCGCTCTTTGCCGAGTTTCTGGCGCCATATGGACCGTGGCAACCGTCGGCGTATGCGTTTGCGCCACCCACCCGGGTCCATTTCTTCTTCCGTGGAAAGTTCGTTGGGCCCATCGTGTACCGGATCAAGATCGAGTCCAATCCGAAGACCTTCGAACGCAACTTCGTGGTAGACGAGAATCAGCCGGTGCCGATCCATTGGTTCGTGCAAGGAGCGCCTTACCAGTGGCTTGGTTTCATTCCGTCCAGCCTGCGCCTGTTCGGTGTGGAGAAAAGCGCGCAGATCAACCTGATGGGCACGGACATCCTGGGCCGCGACTGCTTCTCGCGCAACCTGATTGCCACGCAGATTTCGCTGACCGTAGGGCTGATCGGCGTCTTCATTACTTTTGTGCTCGGATGCCTGATTGGCGGTGCGTCGGGCTACTACGGCGGGGTGGTCGATAATGTCGTCCAGCGCTTCATGGAGTTTGTGACCTGCCTGCCCACGATTCCCATGTGGATGGCCCTGGGCGCCGCCATCCCGGCCTCGTGGAGCAACTTGAAGGTGTACTTCGCGATCACGATCATTCTCGCCTTGCGGAGTTGGACAGGCTTATCACGGCAAGTGCGTTCGAAGTTGCTGGAGATGCGGGAAGAGGACTATATTATTGCGGCGCGCGTGGCCGGAACCAGGGATTGGGGAATCATCCTGCACCATCTTCTGCCGGGGTTTGCCAGCTACCTGATCGTGAACCTCACAGTGGAAATTCCCCGCATGATTCTGGGCGAGACGACGCTGAGCTTCTTCGGACTTGGGTTGCGGCCGCCGACCGTGAGCTGGGGTGTTTTGCTGCAGGACGCGCAGAATCTTGCCGCCATCTCGATCTATCCCTGGCTCATGTTTCCGGCTCTGATGGTGGTTGTCTGCGTGCTGGCGTTCAACTTCCTCGGAGACGGCCTACGCGACGCAATGGATCCGTACAAGGAGTAGGGCTGGCGCATGTCCGATCTTGTTGTAGATATTCGTAATCTGACGGTCAGCTTCAACACTCGGCGCGGCGATGTCACGGTCGTCGACGCGCTCTCACTTCCGATCGAGCGCGGCAGAGTGCTCGGCGTGGTTGGCGAGAGCGGTTGCGGCAAGAGCGTCATGTCGCGATGCCTGCTGCGGATCGAGGCCCCAGGTAAGATCGTCTCGGGCAATGTGACCTACTTCAAAGACTCCCGGCAGGCGCTGCATCTCGAGAGCATGGACGCTACCGGAACTACCATCCGCCGCATCCGCTGGAAAGAGATCGCCATGATCTTTCAGGAGCCGATGTCGTCGTTTGGCCCGCAGCACACCATCGGCTTCCAGATCGGCGAAGCGATGCGGTTGCACTGCGCGGACTCGAGCGTTGCCGCCGTCGTCGAAGCGCTGAAGGCCGTGGGGATGCCGCGTCCAGATGAGGTCGTGCGCCAGTATCCGCATCAACTCAGCGGCGGCATGCGTCAGCGCGCCATGATCGCCATGGCGCTGAGCTGCCGTCCGTCGGTTCTGGTCGCCGACGAGCCGACCACCGCTCTCGATGTCTCCACCGAGGCGCAGATCCTCGAACTCATTCGCTCCAAGCAGAAGGCGCTGGGGATGAGCGTACTCTTCATCTCACATAACCTCGGGGTCATTGCACACATCGCCCATGATGTGGCCGTCATGTATCTAGGCCAGGTGGTCGAGCGCTCGCCCGTCAAAACTCTCTTTGACAACCCCAAGCATCCGTATACGCGCGCGCTCCTGCAATCCATCCCCCGGGTCGATCGCGAGTACTCCGGCCCACTTGTGACGCTGAGCGGCAACCCACCGAGCCCGTTTGCGCTGCCCACGGGATGCCGCTTTCATCCGCGATGCTCCGAGCGGATTGCGGGAGTCTGCGATCGCGAGGTGCCGGTCGCGGAGACCCTGGCCGACGGGACTGAGGTCCGATGCCATCGATGGAGAAAATAGGAATGACGGAGCAGCGGAACCTTCTCGTCGTGCGCGATCTCTCCAAGTCCTATCGTCTGGGCGGCGGATTCTTTGCCTCGGGCTCGGGCACAGTACGCGCTGTCGATCGGGTCACCTTCTCCATCGATCGCGGCCGCACTTTCGGCCTTGTTGGCGAAAGCGGCTCCGGCAAAACCACCAT
>JASIJX010000602.1 GCA_030049955.1 Acidobacteriaceae bacterium | reverse complement strand
TTCTTTTGATGCGGCACAACGCGGAAGGTTCCGCAGTCAATGTGCCTGCCATTCCAACTTGCCCGGCTCGATCCCATCCTTCGCCATTTCATACAGCGGCGAAAGCTCGCGCAGCTTCTGGACTACGTGAATGACTTTTGCTGCCACGTAGTCTACCTCCGCCTCGGTGTTGAACCGGCCCAGGCCAAAACGGATGGAGCTGTGAGCCAGGCTGTCGTTCAGGCCCAGCGCTTTTAGCACGTAGGAAGGCTCGAGCGTGGCCGAAGTGCAGGCTGAGCCGCTCGAAACCGCCACGTCGTTCAAAGCCATCAGCAGCGCATCGCCTTCTACATATGCAAAGCTCATGTTCAGGTTACCTGGAAGCCGGTGCTCCCCCGGCTCATTTATCGACTCGTTTATCGCCCCGTTTACGTGGACGTATTCGAGCCCAGCCTCGAGCTTTGCCTTCAGGCGATCACGCAACGCGCGGAGCCGGACAGATTCGGTTTCCATCTCCTGCAAGGCAATCTCGCAGGCCTTGCCCATGCCCACAATGCCGGGCACGTTCAGTGTTCCCGAGCGAAACCCGCGCTCATGCCCGCCGCCGTCAATCTGCGGCGCGATCTGCACGCGCGGATTCCGCCGGCGCACGTAGAGCGCGCCTACGCCTTTGGGCCCGTACATCTTGTGGGCCGAGATCGAGGCCAGATCCACGCTATCGTCGCTCACGTTGAACGGAGCCTTGCCGGTAATCTGTGCCGCATCGCAGTGGAATAGCACACTCTTCTCGTGGCACAGCCTGCCAATCTCGCGAATCGGCTGCAGCACGCCGATCTCGTTATTCGCCGCCATGATCGTGACCAGGAGGGTCTTCTCGTCGATGGCCCGCCTGAGGGTTTCTAGATCAATGCGGCCGTCCGCCTTGACCGGCAGATGCGTGACGCGGAAACCATACTTCTCAAGTCGCTTGCACGTGTCCAGAGCGGCTTTGTGCTCAGTGGCCTGCGTGATGATGTGGTTGCCCCGCTCGCGGTACGCCTCTGCCACGCCCTTGATGGCCAGGTTGTTGCTTTCGGTGGCGCCGGAGGTAAAGACGATTTCCTTGGCGCTGGCGCCGATTAGCCGGGCGATTTGCTCGCGCGCAATTTCGACGGCTTGTTCTGCCTCCCACCCGAAGCAATGGTTGCGGCTGGCCGCGTTACCGAATCTGCTGGTGAGGTAGGGCATCATCGCCTCCAGCACCCGCGGATCAATGGGCGTGGTGGCGTGGTTGTCCATGTACACAGGCAGCGTAACGCCTTGGGGAATTTCAATCGGATTGGCGCCAGTGGACATTGGAAAGCGTTGTTAGCATTGTTAGCGGTGTTAGTTAGTCGCGGTCGCGGGTTGGTGGCGGCGCTTCGCCGGCCTCGCTAGCTCCGCTAACATCGCTAACCCCGCTCGCAACGCTAACCCCGCTACTGAAGCGTCAATGAAACCAGCCCGAGCGACTCGCGCGCGTGCGCGGCGGCGTGCTCAGGATCGGCAAGGTCGTGAATGCTGATGCTTTTTAGCACTCCGGCGATGGTTTCGTTCACCCGCGCCAGTGGCTCCTTGATGGTGCAGCTCGGGGTGAGCTCGCATCCCTTAGCGCCCTTGGTGCAGGAGGTGATGAAGAACGGGCCGTCGATGCAGTGAATCACTTCGTAGGCCGAAATCTCGCGGGCATCGCGGGCCAGCGCATAGCCGCCATTCATGCCGGCATGGGATTTCAGCAGGCCGCTCTTGGTGAGCCGCTGCAGGATTTTGGCCAGAAGCTGGGCAGGGATGCCGTAGGCATCGGCAACATCCTTGGCGCTCAGGGCCGGGATCTCCGGATGCTCCGCCAGGTACTTCAGGGCCATTAGCCCATAGTCCGCCTTTTTGGTGAGCTTCAGCATGAATATGCGGCTTTTACGGTCCGTAATTCAGTATACGACTGCACTGAATGCGTTACAATCGTATCTTGTCCGAGCAGCAGTTCAACCCGTCTGGTATGTGTGATATAGCGAGTTAAATCCTCTGCATCCTAAGGAATGACCCGCAGCGCGGAGGCGTTTTTCAACCCCGGCCCCGCACCTGCTACACTCTCTCCGTTATGCCCCTTGCAAGCGTTGTAATTGCGGTAGCCGCGTACCTGCTCGGCTCCATTCCCACGGGTTATTTGCTGGTGCGGCTATTTCGCCACCAGGACATCCGCGCCGTGGGCAGCGGGAACATTGGCGCCACCAACGTGCTGCGTACCGGCAGCAAGGGACTGGGCGCGGCGACCTTCGCGCTGGACGTGCTGAAGGGCTGTGCGGCGGTGTGGCTGGCCACCTCCATCTGGATCAGCATTTTCTTTGTCGCTCATGTCTTTCCCAGCCGGCCGTATCGCGAGTTCCAGGCCCTGGCGGCGCTATTCTGCGTGCTGGGGCACATGTTTCCGGTATGGCTGCGGTTCAAAGGCGGCAAGGGAGTGGCGACAGGCTTCGGCGTCTTTCTAGTAGCGTGTTGGCCGGCGGCGCTGGCGGCTATCGCAGTATTTTTCCTGGTGCTGGCCGTGAGCCGTTATGTCTCGCTCGGTTCCATCATCGCCGCGGCATGCTTTCCGGTCTTCGCGTGGCTCTTGACGCGCGACGAACATCCGCCCGCATTTTTCATTGCCGTTGAGATCGCCGTCTCGCTGCTCATCATCCTCAAGCACCACCAGAACATTGCCCGCCTGTTCGCTGGCAAGGAACATCGCTTCGGAGCCAGGCAGCCTGCATGAGCCGAATTCTTGTGATTGGGTCGGGCGCCTGGGGCACAGCGATCGCGCTTTCGCTCGACCGCCGCGGCGGCCA
>JASIJX010000097.1 GCA_030049955.1 Acidobacteriaceae bacterium | reverse complement strand
GGATGTGCATTCCGGGCGGTCCTGCCACATTTAAGAGTTCTGCTCCAGTCAGGTTCTGCCCGAAGTCGTACACGTAGACGCCGGGTTTCGGCTGGGTTACGGATTTTGCCTCGATCCTCGTTTCTGCGCGAATGGGTGGAAAGTCCTGTGCCACAATCTGCACCGGCGCGGGATCGATCACTTGCGCGCTTCTCCAGTCGTGCGCCGCGGAACCGATGGCGTCAGCTTCCATCGGACCCCACTTTCTCCTGTCCTCGGTCTCGCCGTCGTAAAGTTCCGCACGCGATATTCCCGTCGTGCGCGCCTGCCAGTGAGCATCCGTTGTCAGCCACTCCACGCGGCCATCCATATGCTCAATGCGTAACTGCGCCCGGAGCGCCGGCGGCGTAATGCCGTAGTTGTTGGGCTGTTGGAACCATTCAAGAGGCGTTTCATACCATCCCGGCGCCAACAACGCGGTCAGTTCGTGGTCGTATTCATCAGCGGTTCCCGCATCCCGGTCTTGATCATTAATCGGCTTCGTTACATCAAAGGTCTGATAGACAACACGCTCACGATAGTCCGTCCATCCCGGTTTAAACCACTGTTCCCCTTCCCCTCCGGCTTCATCGACCGGCATGTTGTTCAGGGTCATCGTGTACCAGCCCAGCGCGGTTACATAGAGCCTTGCCGACTTCACGGGTCCATTGAGGCTGAACACATAACGCAGTTCCTTCACCGAGTCGGGAATCCACGGATGTCCAGCCGGCTCCGGGCTCGGGCCGAGTGGGCGCCACAGGATGGCGGTTTTCCATGCGGAGTCGTCGAAGTCTTTCTGCTCCCAGCCATGTGCAGCGGCAGTGGCCGTTTTCCACTGCTTGCTGCTCGAGAAACTGGTCCAGGTTCCATCTGTATATTCCACCACCAGCGTGGCTATCATCGGCGGCGCATCGTCGGTGGCCGCGCCATTGGGGTTCACCACGTAATGCAGCGTCTCAATTGCCAACGCGTTCTTTCCCACACTCAAATGCGATCCCACCTCGGTGCGCACGAACTTTCGCCACGGCATCTGATTCGACGGTGCAAGCTTAGCCTCCGTGGCTACCTGTGCGCCGTTGATCCATGCGGATACCGTGTCCTGCCCGGTGGCGTAGAGCGCGGCATGGCGCACCGGCTTCGCGAGGGTCACAGTGGCGCGATAGTCGAAGCGCTGCTCGGGCCGGTCTTGCCCCTTGGGTGACCTGGCATCGGGGTTGACGATCCACTCGGCGGGCGCGCTACGCACAGTGGCCTCTTCCGGAGTTTCGTAGCCGATCCACTGCGCATGCCATGCGTCCTGCGACATCAAGCCGGATTCCCACCAACTGCCATGGCTTTGCGGATAGGATTTGCCGATCGAATTCCAGAGCTTTACGCACCAGAAGTAGCGCGTGCTCGGCGTGAGCGCCGGGCCGCGGTATTGCACATTCAGCGATTGCTGCGACGCTATGCGGCCGCTGTCCCAGATGTCCGCTTTGCCCTGGTTCAACAGTTCGGGCGACGACGCAACCATTACCTCATACGCCGTCTGTCTCGCGCCGGGCGCGGGATCGCTCAACTGCCACGAAAAGCGTGGCGCGGGATCGTCAATGCCAAGCGGTGTCGCCAGGTTGTCGAGGCGCAGATGAACCGGGCCAAAGATTTCCGCCGGCGGTTGCCGAGCCCGATCTGCCGACGCCACGCTAAAAACGAATCCTAACGCTATCAAAGGGATCATTGCATTCTTAATAGCCAAGGTTTTCATTATGGTTTCCCAGCCGCCCAATTGTACACACCTGCGCCGCCTTTGCCGCAGTCCGCGATCTTTGCCCGAGAAAGCGTTGATCTCGACCGCTCCGCGCTGGCTGGATGGGCGGGCGCGGCAAGTGAACTGGTCGTGCCCCCTGGCTTATGAGATTAGGAAGCATGTTCTGGCCTCGACGTCGGCCATGAGCTGATTGAGACTCTCCCGAACTGCGATGTTCAGCCCACCACGACATGGTCGGAATAATCCTGGACGATCTCCATGTTGTGGGCTGCTGCATATTGGCGGATGATCTCGAGCTGGTTTTCCGGCGAATACTTGCTGGTGCTCGGTCGACATGCGGACGTACTGAGCCGCGCGAGATGGCGCCGGCGCGGTCACGGATGCTAAAGCAAGGTCCATGCTGGCCCCCAATTCAGCCTCCGGCTTTCGGGAGGGCCGCCCTTAAAAAATTGCTCTATTTATGTAGTGGGAATTTTGGGCGTTTTTCGCGACAGCTCACAAAATTAAATTACAAACTTTCGGTGCTCGAACCCGTATCAGGGAATTTCGATTCCCTGATATCTCGAAGAAATTCCCTGTTCTTTTTGAGATCCGATGGTCGGACACGTTAGGCTAAGCACAGTGAATAGTGGTATTCGCGCGGCGATGGCAGAGGCGTCATCTTCCTAGTAGACGCGACGACCGTGGAGGAGGCACAGGCTCTTATGGAAACGCTGCCGCTCGCGAAGGAGCAGTTAATGGATCACGAGTACATTCCCGTTGGGCCTTTGATGCCGCTCAGGATGTTGGTTAGCCTAGGAGCAAAGCAGTGAGTCCTCGCTTAGAGGGGCATGCCGGTATCAATGGCTGAAATTCTCGAAAGGAGACACTCATCGTGCCGCAACAGAATATCTTGTTCTTCGCGAGCATCGCATTCAGCTTGATTGCGTGGGGGATAGTCGCAGCTCGATATATTTGGCCGGAGATCCGCCTCCGGCCGCGGGCCGACGCGTTGCGGCCTCTGCTCATCTTGCACAGCTTTCGCTTCATTGGGTTGGCAGTCCTCGTTCCCGGCGTCGTGTCACCTGATCTGCAGCACAGGCGAGTGAGGTGAAGTTGGCCACGTGACCGCCAGTGACGAAGCCAAAGCTCATGATAGAGAAAAGGCTGGAGAAATCGCAGAGCGACGATTCTCATTCTTCTTCATTCAAGTCGAGCAGCTGCTTTTCGCCTTTCCACCAAAGCATGGTCAGGATTCCGGTGCGCGAAATCCGAACAGAGTGCTCTATCAGCTCATACCACTGCGATCGAGGATGGTTGATCCAGCCGTTCGCCTGAATCGCGGCCGGAGAAACCGTCTGGCGCTCTCCCTTGATCAAATCTGCCGCGTATGTCACCGGCAGCGGAGCCTCGTGCGGCCAAAGGCTATCCGGAACATCCTCGCCCCTGATGAACCATCTGCGCTTCCCATTTTCGGTGTAGATTAGCATCCTGGAAACGATCCGAAGCGCAAGAGATGGATGGCTGTTGCCGTCAGACTGGTCCGAAACAACAAGCCGAGTTCAGCGGCAGAATCTAAGGTCAGCGGCTTGTTCCTTGCCACCGGAACGAACATAGATTTCGGCAGCAAAAGGTCGGCCGCGTATTGATTTGCTCCGTGCTCGTCGTTGAAGGGGCCCCATTCGCCCTGCATGGCCTGCTCTGTACAGGAGAACCTTATCTTGTCCCGGTCTCTCATCCAATGCCCGAGCTCATGCGCCGCCGAAAATCTACGGCGCTCTAACGGAGCCCGATCATCTACTGTGATAATCGCTTCATTGCCGTTTCCCAGTATCCTGGCGGCGCATCCTCGAGACGTTCATAAAGGACCAACGCTTCGCAGTACTGCGCGATTGCTTCGATCTGGATTTCGTGAGGTTCCGTGCCAGACGAGTTCCAGAACGGGAAAGCTTCTCCGAGGTTTGGTGCATCAAACACCAAATAAAACCTTGACTGGCTGCTGCCGGGCCGCCAGAGGGAGGATTTCTGCCAAAATTCGGTGGCAAAGTTCTAAAAGCCTTCGAATTTCTTGGGTACGTCACCCTGTTCGGAGGGCGTGCCCTACGGGATATTTGGTTCCCGCCATTCGAACTGGAGTACTTTTTGAGGATGCTCTATGAAATGGGCGTGGGATCGCTCGCATTGATCCTCTCGACCGGCTTTGCACTCGGCGTGATCATGACGCTACACACGCGGAGTACGCTCGTTCAGTTCGGTGCGACGGCTGATATCCCGACATTCCAGTCTCTGTCGTTCTTTACAGAGATCGGTCCCCTGCTTTGCGCACTGCTGATTGCCGGACGTGTCGGAGCGGGAATTGGTGCGCAGCTTGCGAACATGCGCGCGACTGAGCAAATCGATGCGATTGAGACGCTTTCCGTCGATTCTTTCAAGCTGCTCGTAGTCACGCGGATCTTAGCTTGCTCATTGCTGATGCCCGTTCTCACTACATATACGGATGCCGCGGGCATCTTTGGAGGGTACATTGCAGAAGGGGCGACTTCGCACATCGGGTTGGCATTGTACCTTAGACGCGCATTCGAGGGAGTTTTTCTGGCAGAGTTCCTGCCTCCGACGCTGAAAACGGTAGTTTTCGGTTTCATCATCTCTACGGTTTCATGCTACTTCGGTTATACGACTAACGCAGGATCGGATGGCGTGCGGCAGGCCTCAACCAACAGCGTCGTCGTGTCGTCGCTACTGGTAATCGCTGCCGACGTGCTGCTGGTAAAATCCATTTTCTTCTTGTTCCCGAACCATGCGATATGACTGCAGCAGAGAATACGGATGCCGCTGTCGAGTTTCAGGATGTGGTCAAGGGATTTGATGGACGGGCCGTTCTGGATTTGGTCACTTTCAAAGTGATGCCGGGTGAAGTTGTGTGCATCCTGGGCCGCAGTGGCACGGGGAAAAGCGTCACCTTGAAGTTGATGATCGGCTTGCTTATCGCCGATCGAGGGCAAGTGAAGGTGGGAGGGAGGGATCTTGCAACTCTCAATGAAACTCAACTCGCGGGCGTGCGCCGCAAAATGGGTTACATGTTCCAGGGAGCAGCGTTGTTCGACTCTTTCACTCTCTCCGAAAATGTGGCGATGCCACTCTATCGTCTGAAGGGATGTCCTGTCGGTGAGATTCAGGAGAGGGTTCGCGAGCAGTTGCGCAGCGTTGGGCTTGAGAACGATGGAGACAAGATGCCGTCCGCTCTTTCCGGTGGAATGCAGAAGCGAGCCGGGTTGGCCCGAGCTCTGGTCCTCCGGCCAAAGATTCTCCTGGTTGACGAGCCGACCAGTGGCCTCGACCGACTCACAACCTCCGAAATCGACAGCCTGCTCATTGATGTGAAGGAGAGGCAGCACACGACGATGGTCATCGTAACGCACGATGTTCGCGGAGCACGGAAGATTGCAGACAAATTCGCCGTTCTAGATAGGTCTCGCCTGCTTGCCTTCGGAACCCCGCAGGAGCTGGACGAGCGAGGCGACTGTCATCTCGAACAATTCATCTCGGAGCGCTGAATGATTATCAAAACTCATGCTGCAGCGATCGGCGTATTTGTAACAGTCGGCATAGTTCTTTTTGGCGCAGTGCTGTTTTTAATCGGGAATCAACACAAGGCTTTCAGGCGCCATGTAGATCTCTACACAACGTTTATCAATGTGGACGGCATTGCAAAAGGCTCAAAAGTGAAGGTGCACGGTATGGATGCGGGAACTGTGGAGAAGATCGACATTCCTTCGAACCCCGCGGAACCGTTCCGGCTCGAATTAGATGTCGACGAACAACTGCATGGACTGATACGCGAGGATTCGATCGCCACAATTGGAACCGAGGGCCTAGTCGGAGACAAGTTTGTGCTCGTGGAAGATGGCACGGCCAACTCCGCCGTTGCCGCTGTCGGCAGCACTTTGCGCAGCAAGGAACCGTTTGAGATGTCGAAGCTCCTCGAACAGGCACAGGGGATCATGCTCAATGCCAATTCCACAATAGATGATGCCCGGACTCATTTGGACCTGGCGCTGGATTCAGTTACATCGACCATCCACAATGCCAACGGGATCGTCGGCGACATCCGCCACGGCAAAGGAACAGCTGGAATGCTCCTGGAGGATAATGTGACTGCTGCGGACGTACGCGACACAATCAAGAATGCTAAATCGGCTTCGGGTCGCATGGATCAGTCGGTAGCTAAAGTCGACGGCATTCTCAGCGAGGTCCAGCATCGGGAATTGGTTGGCAAAATGGACCAGACACTTGTGAACACCAGGAGCACAACCCAGCAACTGAATGAAATGACCGGCCAAGTTAAGACTACCCTCGACCAGGCATTTGCCGAGGATCAATATGGGCAAGTGGCGGGGCAGAATCTGCAGCAGTCGTTATCGAACATCAACGTCGCGACAGGAAATCTCGCAGAAGATACGGAGGCACTCAAACATCAGTTCCTCTTAAGGGGCTTCTTCAAGCATCGTGGCTACTACAACCTCAACGACATTCCGGTGAACGAATATCGGCAAAACCAAGTATTCAACGGGATCGGATCACGCTATTGGATCGAGGCAAAAGATCTGTTTGAAACAGATCGATCTGGAAATGAGGTTCTTTCCGATCAAGGACGGTTGCGGATCGACGCGGCCGTTTCACAAATGAAAGAAATGTATGGGGCACCCATCGTCGTGGAGGGATATTCCAGGGGAGTTCCTGCGACGCAACAGCTTTTTGACTCCCGTCGACGCGCGATCACGGTCAGGTCCTATCTCGAGCTCCATTACCATGTCCCGCCAAAGAATGTTGGCATCGTCGGGTTGAAAGATAGTCCCCCTATCAATTCGCAAAAGAGGACCTGGGATGGCGTCTGCTTGGTAGCTTTTGAGAGCCGCCAGAGATGACAGGAAAAGGCGGCATTGTCATTGGCAGGCAATTTCGGCACGGACCTAGATCAGCGACCTCGAGACTGGCCCGCGGAGAATCACTTCACCGATCTTGACTTCTCAGCACCAGTAGAATCGAGTCCTCGCGTTGAGTTTAGCTGCAAGATTTTCCGACACAGCCTGTAAAGAATTCCTCTGGCGCACAATGCGGGCGCACACTGGTTGTAATCGATCCGCCAGCTTTGGATGGTTTCCTTCGCATCGTCGAGCGTGAGAAACGAGTGTTCGTTGAGGTATTCCTCACAGAACTTGCCATGAAAGCTCTCGATGTAGCCGTTCTCCATCGGACAGTCGGGCATAATGAAGTGCAGCGTCATCTTGTTTTCGTAATCCCATCGGTCGAGCGCCTTGGAAGTAAACTCCATGCCATGATCGATGACGATCTGCACCGGCAATTATAGGGCCACCTTCACGATCCCAAGTTGATTATTCAATCAATAATGTAGCGAAGGGTCTTGGAAGCGGGAGATCAAGTAGCTGGAATTCGCCGGATGGGCTGGCCCGGGGACGAGGTGCTACTCCGAGGTGAGGGCAGCCGACGTGGGCAACTGGGATGATCACTCCAACCTTACAGCATAGGCAGTTCGTCACGGTGGCGCGCCGACCGCAACCCTTCCAGCCGATCGGGATTGGCGAAGTCAGCGGGCTTCACCAATGCATTTTTCGGAGCAAAGCGTCGGAGAGTGCAGAATGGCTCGGATCTGAACAACATAATTCCCTGTTAAGGGCGAGAAAATTCCCTGTTAGGTTTCACGCCTAGGGTACTTTTAGGATTGAAAAGTCTTTGCGGCCCTGTGGATTAGCGACATAAGGCCGCGAAGTTCTCCTCAAATGCGAGGAAATTCCCTGTATTTTTCGCTGTTAACGGGAATTTGATCTCGGAGAACGGTTCGCTCCAGACTCCCTGCACCGCCATAGAGTCCTTAATTTCAGAGAATTCTTCCCGATTTGTCGATCACGCTTAAAATTCCGGACAAATTTCAGTATTTCCAGGGAGAAAGGACACGGAGAGAATTCTCCCTTTCGGGGCGCCCCCTGATAGCCTGCCTAATTCTCTGAACCGGAATTCGGCGGATCCCTTTTGACTTCGGACCATTTCGGAGAAAACGGCGTTCTCCAGCATCTAGTTCACGAGAGGGCCGGTGGGGACCTAGTCCCGGTTGATCTTTAGGTTGCCAAACGTACGCCCGAATCATCCCCTGGCGCTTTCGAGCGTAATTTAAAGGGGTTGACTCGAGAGCAAAAGGCTTCTCGGAACTGTTCACAAATTCGGAACTCTACCCAACGAGACAGGAGGGGTTTTGATGGGATATCTGCCTTCCGAGAAGGGCGTGGTCATTACTCACTAATTGGTCCCGGACCACGTGCGCGCCACTCGAGATACACCAATATTTTCTCGATCAAGCACGATCGCCGGTCCCAAATTTCTTGGTCCTTGATTAGC
>JASIJX010000096.1 GCA_030049955.1 Acidobacteriaceae bacterium | reverse complement strand
TTCCCATCCGGAACGCCGAATGAGTTGCGGCTCACAACGCGAAAACGAGCACCTCCTCCTGCGAAGTGATCGACGACTTCATCCAACACAGCCATCGCTTGAATCTCAAGACCGGCTTCAGTATGGTTCAGCTCGCCGTCAGCGGCCACGCAGAGATGAAAGCTCCTTTCCGCCAATGCGGTATTGGTCAGCCTCAGGCGCCAAAGAACGATCGTGTCCTCCATCACCAGCCGGTTGGTGGTGAGCACCTCCAGATCGCCGGCATTGGCTCGCCGCTCCGCCTGATACGCAGACCATCGGCAGTTCGAGCTGTCGTACTGTCCTCCGTCGATCAGCAGGCGGCAGAGCGGTAACGTGTTGTAGATGTACCAACGCGGACCGGAGTCCTCATAGAGTTGGCCTCCGGGACAAAAATTGACGCCTACGAGGTCGGGTGCGCAGGCAGCCATCTCATGAAAATTATGCAGGGAGGGCATATGAGCCAACTGGCTGCAATCCAGCCATCCGGTCGCCAGGTCGTCGAGCGTCGGAATCTGGCCGGCTTCCGGCTCGGCGCGAAACTCCACACCGTCCGCCAGTCCTCTTCTCGAGGCAATGCCGGCTGAGAGCGCCGCAAGAGTTGTGCCCACAAACCTGCGCCGGGTGATGCTCCCCGGCGCGATTGGATCGTTCGTCATCTTCTTTCCCTCGCTAAGGCCTTACATCGTTGGTACAAGTTGATCTCATCGAAGAAACTTCCTGCCTCAGTCAACCTGTCCCATTTCCATCGTGGTTTCCCATGCCCCGGAGTCACGCCTTTATTCGGGCAAAAATTCATTTCGATTGCCCGATCCAGAATCCTGGTTTTCGTTTCCCCCAGCGATGTCTGGAAGATGCAAAGGGCTCTGAATACCGTAGTGCTCGATATTCCAAGATTGTCCGCGAGATTAGCGGATCGAGGGTTTCTTTCGCCTAAAAGACAGCGGCAAACACGCTTTGTGAATGTTCAAAACTGTCCCACCATGAAACCGAAAAATCTGATTACCGATTCTGGTGCATCTGCTCTTGGTATGCGTCCTTCCGAAAAACTCGGTGTCACAGTGATCCGCGACTGAAGTCGATTGCAGCCGAACCTACGCGTTCGGGGTTTCAATGCGCAGGGTGACCAATTCCCAAGCGTGTACCTCCACCTGTTTACCGAGTAGTTCAAGCGGCTGTTCGCTCAGGTCGCTCCGCCAAATCTTGATCGGAGTGTCATCTGTCCAAGTCAAACTGGTGTTACGGTCTTCTCCCGCGGCGCCGAAAAGCCGGACAATCCACGCGCTGTCGTCTGCACTTCGCTTGCATTCCTGCAGAAGCACATCTTCCTGATCTATCCGGAGCTTCAGAGCCGTTCGAGGTCGCTGTCCCTTGGGCGAAACAACAAGTGGTTGTGACATGCCAATCGCAAATCGGCTCGCAGCTGCGGGCTCGTAACCGACGTGCGGACGAAGCGCATACCGAAACTCGATGAGTCCCTCCTGATATGCGCGGTAATTTGTTGACCAATGATTGTTGATGACCCAGGAATAAAATGTCTGTGTGGGCTCAATATGCTTTCGCCAGATTTCAGGATGGGTTTGCGAGCCTAGCATGGTGGCCGACAGCGAACCGATTTCGACCATAGGCGCATCAAGCGTTGTACAGGTGACGCCGTACTCAGCATTTGCAACATCGATCCATCGGCCCACAGGTAACCAGTTCTTGCAAGATCCCGGAAGTTGATCAATTTCAGGACGCATTACTGCAAGAGGAACATCGATGTGAATCTGGCCGTTCTCAATTGCAAACGGAAATGCAAATTGCACGCTTTCCTTGGATTCATGCTGAGCAAAATCACCGCCAGGACCGCCTTCGCCCGGGTGCGGATTCAGGTGGGTGCGTTTCTTATTCAGGGTATTGAGAATTTCGATCCAATCCACATAGGCTTTCACTCGCACGCGACGAACAAGGTCCACACACCCCGGCGCGGAAGACTCGATACGGATCGAGGCAACGAGGGGACCGGGGTCCTCGATTACGACGTGCGCCGGCCCACTCGTACTCGCTTTCGATGTGTCACTTCCTTCAAGGAACAGGTATTTATTTACTGCTTGGTCTGAGCTTGTGTCCACAAGGTTGTGCGCAACCCTCTTGGACATGAGCTCGATGATGTTGCCGTTCTTTCTATTGACTTTTGCGCGCACAAAACCGTTATCCAAAACTCCGTCCAGCACTGAAACGCATCTTGCCGGGACATGCGGCGCTGCTGTTGAAAGATGAAAACTCGCGGTTCCCAGCGCAGGAACATTCTCTACGAGAAAGGCCAATTCTCCCGTTGAAAGACGTTGTGATGGAATAGATGCACCATGTTCGTTCTTGACATGATCTTTGCCGAGAGAGCTCTCCTTCGAGATCAGAACCACATCTGTCCTCGACCAAGAGCAGGTGTTATGCACGTCTATAGTCGAACTATCGCTCTCGCTGACGTATGCGTCGAGCACCCCATCGAGGAGTCTCTTTGATTCGCTCTCAGCGTCCACCGCGAATTGGCGCTTAACCTGCCATTGTTGTGTCACGAAGGGGTTCTCAGAATCCGAAACACTATTCCACGCTCCCCATGTGTGTTCCGAATACAACAAGACATTTCTCCAGGCTGCGTTGAAATCAGAGTTCTTGTATGCGTGCGGTGCCAGCATCGTAGAGAGCGTTGCTGCCTGCACCAGACGCTCGCCTGCTCCGCGGCTCATTCGTGTCTCCAACGCCGATGACCCGGCTCCATCCTCCCAGTAAGGGGTCAGGTCGCCTTTGAATTCCGGCAGCCGGTGGCCATATTGTTTCTCGAATGCAGCAAACGCATCCCCCGTTGTCGAAATGGTGAAGCGGGGCCATTCATATTCTTCATTCCATTGCTTCACGAACTCACAAATGTCCGGATCAGGGACGGCATTGTCGCCGTGGCCCGCCCACCGAATATAAGAGATTTGATAGGGGAAACTGATTTCATCCAGTCTTGCTTGATACTTGCTGACCCACTCTGAATCCAGCTTCATGATGTGCGACATCGCATAGCCAGTCCAGGGAATCCAAAAAAGCACCCTTTCATTTCCTGAAGGAGAGACCCACCAGAACGGTTTGTCCTGCCAAGCGACCATAAAGGTCCCTATTCGGTCGAAGTAATTGGGAGCGGCCGAGAAGTAGCGGATACCTGCTTGGGCCATTGCGGAGACCGTCCCCCAGGTATACCCAGGGACATCACTGATCATGGCGGAATCAACGCGGACTCCAGATTGATTACTTATTTCCATTGAATAACGGAACAATTGCAGAAGTTCTTCAGGCCGGCAAAGGCCAGTGAGCTCGTTCGCATACATACCGTTGAGCCCGATCCATCCTTTCTTCACAGCGCTAATTAACTCTTCGCGTTCTGGCTCGGTTTTGGTTCTCATGAACAGATCTAAACCCCAGAGGACCTCAAGGTTCCAAACGAATCGGGCTCCCGGCGGGTAGTTGGCGGTGTTTCGCGCCAGTTCAATTCCCTTGGAGATATTTGCCACTTGTTTTGCCTCAATGTTGCTCTGGAGATCGGTATATCCTAGGTCGTGGTGAGAATGGGGCAAGATGAAGATCTGGACCTTGCGTACCGGTTCCACGCGAACTTTGGCCGAATTTGACGTGCCGGCAATTTCATACTCGATATGCACTTGCCTGGCTGTTTCAACCGGATCGAGATAGACATTGAACGTATGTGTTCCTGCAGACAGAACACGGCGCTCGACCTCCTGATGGTCGAAGCGTACAACCAGCATTGCGTCGGTTCCGGCGTGCGTTATCGTCAGTTGGATCGGTTGAACAAATCTCCCTCCCTGATTCGCCATCCCGCGAATCGGCCGGGCAAAGTCCGACTTCTCCAAAGAGGTCTGATCCTGGTCAAGAGCCAAGATCTGAGGTTGCAAGCAAATGATTCCGGCCGCAGCGGCAGTTCCTTTTAGGGCGTCACGTCTGTTCATATTTGCTAGGAAGTTCCTTGCGGGCGACGATTCATTTGGTCCCTTGTCTCAACTGAGTGATTTGTTGGCATCTTGTTTGAAATCGCTATCAGGTTTCACAATTCTGAGGCAGCATTCGGGGGACGATTCACTTTCTCGGTTGCCCAGGTTAAGTTGGGCTCGTGCCCCAAGACCAGTTCTAAGCGACCGCCCGCAGCAATTTCGCTGTGTCGAAGCCATGCGCGCGATAACGGCTTTCCATTCAGGAGTGCGGATTGGATATACGGATGGTCTGGCGCTTGTTTCTCAGCCACGATCTCAAAGACACTCCTCTTATAGAGTTGTTCATCCAAATGGATTGCAGCTCGACTAAATAGAGGACTTCCGAGAATGTAGACTCCGCTGCCGGGACAAACAGGGTAGAACCCTAATGCACCTAGAACAAACCAGGCCGACATCTGCCCTACGTCATCGTTCCCGCAGATTCCATTTACATCATTGTGATAGGCACCTGCGAGAATACGTCGTACCCACTTCTGCGTGAGCCACGGCTTTCCGGCGTAAACAAACAGATAAGGGATATGGTGAACCGGCTCATTTGAATGGTTGTAATAGGCGTTCCATCCAAACGACGATGGTGTCTTGGTAAAGAGATCTTCAAGTTGCCATGAAAACTCTTCGTCTCCGCCCATCAATTCGATCAGCCCCGGCACATCATGCGGAACGAACCACGTTTGCTGGAGAGGGTTGCTTTCTGTGCAACCTTGACCAAATTCCGTTTTGCCGAGCCAGGGTACCCATTCGCCATTTGCCCTTCTAGCTCGCATGCTTCTGACCTGAGGATCGAAAATCTTTTTGTAGTTTTGTGAGCGCGCAGAGAAGAGCCGCGCGTCATCTGTCTTTCCCAATAAAGCTGCAAAACTTCCGACGCACCAGTCAAAGTATGCGTTGTCCAGAGTCCAGGAGACCTGTTCGGGAACAAATCCGTGCTGAAGATAAAAATTGTTTTCAGGTCGGTTCGTCTCGCCGCCGGTACCTGTCGCCGTCTGCCGACACGCCGCATAGGCTTTCTCGAGATCGAATCCCCTGATACCCTTTACAGACGCGTCGAGAATCACCGAGGTCGCTGGATCTCCGTCCATGCATCCGCTGTACGAATTCATAATCTCCCAGCGTTCGAGGTACCCCTTGCCGCTCGACTCGGCTAACGTCACGAGAGAGTTGATTTCGTCGGAGACTAACCGTGTGTTTAAAAGCGTCATCAGTGGGAATTCTCCGCGAAACACGTCCCAGCCGCTGAAGATGGTCCTTGGCGTGTAGCCTTCGGCAATGTGAATTCTTCCGTCTGCCCCTGCGTACTGGCCATCGACGTCAGAAATTACACGCGGATCGATCATCGCGTGATAAATGGCAGTGAAGAAGATCCTCTTCTGATCTTCCGAGGCACCCTCGATCTCGATAGAATTAAGTGCCTGATCCCAAAGCGCCCTTCCCTGTCGGCGAACATTCTCAAAGTCCCAATCGGGAATATCGTGTGCGAGATTCTTTCGGGCGCCCTCAACGTTGACAAAACTAATTGCCGATTTGATCGCCAGCTTGCCGCCGGCATTGAGTGAGGGAAATTCCGCAAAAAAACCGATATGGTTGCCTTCCCACTCCTGGCAACGCGCGATCACTTGTCCCTTCCGGACAAGCTCCTGGTATTGGTCTGTTTGAAAGTAAGAGGTCGCCAGACCGTGCTGAACTGGAAATGCATCGTCCGGTACATCAATCTGCCACACACCGAATCGTTCGAGCGGTTTGGAGAACTCCATGCGGAAGTAAGCCGTATAGCTGACTTTGCCGTCTCCGTTTCCCCACCCGCCCCCGGAACACGGACACCGCATCCAGCCTTCTATTGCGTTGTCACCAGCGACCCGAACATATTGTCGGGTAGATGTTCCGCCGATGCGGCGTGACAAATTCACTTGAATACGTGCGGAATCTGTTTCTGGGTAACTGAACCGAAGCACTCCCGCTCGCGGAGCGGCCGCGAGTTCAACTCCAATGCCGTAATCATCCAGTGTCACTGCATAAAAGTTTGCTTCGGCGCTCTCGCTTGCGTGGCGATATGCTGACCTCCAACCTTCCCCCGGATGATCAACTCGTCCGCAGTCGAGCTTCATCGGTCCCGTTGTTGGCATTACCTGTAAGTTCCCGAAATCCCCGTACCAACCGACCCCACTCATATGAGTGAAGCTGAAACCTTCGATTGTTCGCTGTTCATATGAATAGCCGGGCGCACTATCACCCTCGTAGGCGTACCCGGGACCTTTCACCCCGCCTGTAATCGTGTCCGGACTCAGTTGCACCATTCCAAAGGGAGTTGTTGGGCCAGGAAATGTCTTACCCTCACCCAGCAAGGTGCTGGTGCTTGCTCCGATCAGCGGGTTAATAAACGTGGATGGGGGCGTATTGCTTGTGAGCGTCGTTCCCTTGAGACGTTTATTTAAGAACAGGGACGAGATTCCCAATAATGCGCTCTTCGCAAACGTTCGACGGGACACCGATGGACTCTTTGCCGCGTAGTAGTCCTTCATTCTTTCGCAAATCTCCATTCCCGAAAATATGTCAATGAACGCCGCGATCATGCATTCTTGCTAGATTGGCGAGCAAAGTTGAGCACAAGAATCCTTTTCCTTGTCAGACGCACAGAATCGTTGAGCCAGAACTGTTCGATTCATCCAACAAACTACTAACGCCGGGCCAATAGAGAGTCACTGTCTCTCATGACGTAGAGGTACCCTCCATTGCCAAACAATGACCGGACGACTCGTCTTTCCTAAGGCGGTGCGGTGACAAGGTTCCGACTTGTTTCTTGCTGCTATATCACTTGCGCCATTGGCAGATCGGGGATAGTTCTGCAGATCCGGCCGCAGCGGTTTTTGCTCACTCGGTCTTGCTCTGCACGCGAATCATTTCCAAGGCCTTCGCGGCGTCCCGATCTTCGGGGTTAAGCGCAATCGCTTTGTGTAGTTCCTTGGCACCCTGCTCAATCTGGCCGTCCCGGCAGAGCGTCAGACCTAGATCACGGTGCAGCGAGCTCTCAATCTCACAATCTCCACAAGTTTCAAGCGCCTCATTATAAAGACGGATTGACTCTCGCCAATCCTGCACCGTGAATGCACTGAAAGCTTGGTTAGCAAGCGCCTTGGCATGATCGACGACAGAATTCTGCACCTTGAGGCGGTCGAACTGGCTACGCAGCTTCTCTGATTCCTCGGGATCAGTGACGCGAAGAGCGCGCGAAAGCTTGTAAATGGCTTGCGTCGAATTGGGATCGATTGCTAGTGCGGCTCGAAGCTCGGCTACAGCTTCGGCGGTTCGATTTTGATCCTGCAAACTATCCGCGAGCTTGATATGAGCCTTGACGTTGCCGGGCTGCAGCTCCACGACTTTCCGCAGCAATTCGGTCTCTTTAGTGAAGTTTCCCTTTGCCCGCTCGGCTAAGGACCAGTAGAAGTAACAGTCTGGATTGCGGGGAGCGAAGCGGGCCGCAAGAGCGAATTCGTCGTCTGCCTCCCGGTCCCGCTCCATGTCACTAAGAATGCGTGCCCGATTCAAGTGCGCAATCGCAAGATCAGGAGCGATAGAGATTGCAATAGCGGTTTCGTCTAAGGCACTGTTAAGGTCACCAGAGTCAGCGAGAGCGATTGCCAGATCAACGTGTGCCTGGGCGGACTTCGGAGTGAGTTGAATCACACGCTTGAAAAGAGCCACGGCGTTGGAATACTCGCCCAGCCGACCTTTGACCTTGGCATCCAGAGTTAGGATCACCGGATCAGAAGGAGCGAGTTTCTCAGCACGATCCAGCACCAATTCGGCTTCGGCGAGCCTTCCTGCCTCAAGCAACTTCTGGCCTTGCCCGAGAAGTTCACTCGAAGTCGGAGCCTCCTGTGGAACGATTGCGCAGATTGAGCTCATGCTAAGGGTCAAGCTTGCAACCGACAGCGCAAGAACACGAAAGCGGCTATTTCTGATAGCTCGCCGTTTTGTTCGAAGAACGATGGGAGCGCCCTCGTCCGACCACCTGCTGTTACCGTTTTCTCGGATTGAGAATTGCATTTATTGACCGAATTGTTCCAACATGGAAATACACGCCGCAAAAGCTCGCATAACTCAAAGATGGAACATCCCTCCGACGTTCCCTGGACCACGTCATTGAAGCAAGATTAGCTGTGTCAAACTTCTGCTCCACCCAGAATCCCGGATAGAAGGGCCGCAGCAGCGGCCCTTCTGTACGCAATAAACCAACTACAACTCAGCCGCCTGCAGGACTGATTTACTCCGTGCAAATCCATGCCGGCCGCACCGGTCTTGGATTGCCCGCCGTTGACAGGCCGGTTTAGAAGAGGAACTTCACAGCAAGTTGCAGTTGCCGCGGCAGATTTTGTACGCTGCCGATCGTGCCGAAAGCCGTTCCAGCGTTCCAGTCGTTACTGGGCTGGCCCAGGTAAGGGTGATTTAACATATTGAATGCCTCGGCGCGAAACTCGATTGTCCGCTCTTCCCGCACCGGAAACTCGCGAAAGAGCGACATATCCAAGTCCCAAAACGCCGGACCCCGAAGGGAATTGCGTCCTGCATTCCCGAAGGTGCCGGCGGCTGGCACGGCAAACGCGGCGGTATTGAACCACGCTGCTGCGCTCCGATGCGAAAGGTTGGGATTAACCCCCGGTACGACATTTAAATGTTCGTAACACATCCAGGATTGTTGCCCGATATTCGCTATATCGCTTGTGATGCAAGGAGTGAACGCAATGCCCGAATGTGCCTGGAATAGGTCGTTGAACTGCCAGTTCCCGAGAATGTAATCGAGGGCGCCGTTTCCAGTGGAGAACTTCGCTCCCTTTCCAAAAGGAACTTGATAAAGCGTGTTAACAGCCAGGATGTGCGTTAAATCGAGTCCTGATACAGACCGATCGTATTGAGCCGGATCGTATTCATTCTGCGGAACGCCGCCTTCCACACCGAAATATCCGTCGCCTCCGACATCGATGGACTTCGAGAAGGTATAGGCCACTGCGTAGGAGAAACCGTTGGTGAATCTCCTTTCCACCGAGGCCTGTAAGCCGTTGTAATTGCCGCTGCCCCAGCTGCGATCGTAAGGCGTAGATTGGAACATGGGAAACGGCTGCCGCGATGTAATACTCGCAGTTGGATCCGGGTACGCCGCGACATTGTAATTGCCGCCGACATCCATCCGGTGCATGCTCGATCCCACATAATTCAAGGTCAAGGTGGTGGAAGCGCTCAGAAGTTGCTGCACGCCGAAGTTCCATTGTTCCGAATAGGGAGTTTTCATATTCGGATCGGCGTCGTAATTCCCCAAAGCGTATGGGTTAGGCGCCGGAAAGTTTGCGCTGGCGGCAGTCGCGCCGAATGGATTCTGAGCAGTAACTGTCGGTGTTGGGTTGGTGGCAGTCGGCGTGTTCAAGTTACCGGCTTCCAGTGTACCGATGTCCGGCCACCCTCCGTCGAGATTCTGCGCCAATTGCAGCATGCCCGACCAATTGTCATAAACGATGCCGGCGGCCGCATGAACAACCAAGTTATTTTTCACCCTTAAAGCGAAACCGAGGTGGGGGCCGACATTCGTGGGCGTATTATGCATGAGTTTGTCGTTTGGAGACACGACAACGTTTGCCGGAAGCGTGCCGTTTCCGGGAATACAGGGCGCATAGCCGCGCACGCTACAGGGAGGCGGCAGCTTCTGAATGACATAGTTGCCGGTGTTGAAATCCATGTTGCCTGTCTCGGGCCCGCCGCTGACGCCGATTAGCTTGTTGGGTCCCACGGGGGGAATAAACGTGAGGTCGTAGCGAACACCCATGTTGATCGTCAACCTGCCTGTGACTCTCCAGGAATCCTGCAAGAATTCGCTCATGACACCGCCAGGGCGCGTTTCCGTAACGGCGTTGCGCCGGTCTGCTGAGCTCGGAACGTTAAGCAGAAACGAGGCCATTGGGTCGCCGGTATCGACCGCGGAGAGAGGATCGTTAGCGTTTATGTTCGCGGTTTGCGACGCCCCAAATCCGAGGCCATCGGTTGTAATCGGAGCGTAAAACTTATTCGTGATATAGCCGCCGCCTAAGGTGAGCGTTTGGTTTCCGATAGTCTTCGTCAACATCCCGCTGTATTGGTTGGCATTTGGAACATCGGGGTGCAGCGCGTAGCCCGGATTTGGATTGGCATATTGGGAGCCGCCGACAGCGGTCCCGTTGATACCGGGCGAAGGAAGGAAGCTGGCTCCCGGATATGCCACCCAGTTGCCGACAAATGCGGGAGAGAACCCAACCTGGCTGATGATGCCTGTCGATGACGCGGTATATTGCTCATACACGTTGTCTCCGACTTCGGTCCTGCCAAATGCGGCCTGAAGAACGAGGCTCGGACTGAAGACATGTACGTAGCTGCCGCCATAGTTTCTGTTTGGAATTTGGACGGTTTGCGGGAGTCCCGGGACGCCGCCCGAATTGGTTTCCGAACTTGTGTCGGAGCTATAGCGAAACCATACTGAGTCGTTATCGCCAATTTTTTCGTCGATCCGGGCAGTCCATTGGTTGATGTTCTGAGTATCGGGGGTAGAGTCGGTCGCATTATGTCCGTTGCTATCAAATGCCGGTCCGCCAGCAGGGAAGATGAATTTCGCATACGCTACTATATTGGGATCCGGAGTAATCTTGTTGCCCGCAAATGGCTGACGAACGAACGTTTGAGTGGTTGAGTCGTAGGTAGTAGTGAAGGGGTTGTATATCTGTGTCGGCCAATCGCTCAAATCCCCAGAGAGCTCCGCGGGGGTGGGAACTCTTATAGCATTGGCCTCGACGAGTGAATAGCGGAATCCCTGGTATGCCCCGAAGAAGAAGGTCTTATGCTTCCTGCCGTTGTATAGTTTCGGGAGCAAAACCGGTCCGCCCAGCACTCCGCCGAATTCGTTTTCGGTAAAATCCGGGCGGCTTTGAGTGAAAGGCTTCTGACCATCGAAGATCCCATTGCGCGCATACTCGAAGGCCGAGCCGTGAAGGTCGTTGGTGCCCGACTTGGTGACCACATTGACGACGCCGCCGGTTACCGACCCGTATTCCGCAGTGTCCGGGTGAGACACAACTTTGAATTCCTGTATCTCGTCGATGATGGGCGGGACCGCATACACACTGTGGAAGGAGCCAAAATTGCTCAGGCCATCCGTAAAGAAGTAATTGCTTCGGTTGCCCATCCCATTGACTGAGGGAATCGTAGAGTATTGGTTGGACGGTTCCGGCTCTGCATAATTATGCTGCGAAGTACCGGACTGCGAGTTGTTCACCGTAGACATACCCGGGGTCAAGACAAGAAGCTGGGTAAAGTCGCGACCGTTCAGAGGGAGATCGTTCACTTGTTTCGTGTCGATAACGGTGCCTAGGCTGGCAGTTGTCGATTCCAACTGCGGTGTAGCGCCCTGCACCGTCACTACAGTGGTTTGCGAACCAACGGACAAAGCAAAATCAATCGTCGCAGCCTGTCCGACCGTAAGTGTGAACTGAGGAACCTGCTGCTCCGCGAAGCCTTGAGCAGATGAGCGAACCGTATATCTCCCCGGGGTGATATCGGTAAAGAGATAGGCGCCCGAATTATTGGACGTGGTTGTGTGCTCGACAGCCGTGTCGACATTTCTCAGCACGATTTTGGCGTTGGGAATCACCGCACCGCTGGAATCTCGGACAGCACCGCTCAGCGAAGCCGTCGATAGCTGTGCAAACCCCGTGCCGGATAGCAACAGGATTCCGACCAGAAGACACGCCTGCCACAGGCCAACTGCTCTGCAGGTCTTCCACCACTCAACTGACAACTTCATATTACGGACCCCGGCGCTCCAAAAAGCTTTGCACATCGTATGCTCCTCCGAAAAGACGCTGATCAGGGTCGCCTGATGAATTGCCGCCACCCCTGTCACAGGCTTCCGCTTTTCACGGAAACTAGTTCTGAAAATACTTGATTTCACAAATTGCGGAACGTTTTAAGCAGTTTGTAGAGCGCTTAAGCAGTTTGCGGAATCCGCTGTCGATGATCGCTTTTTATTTCAATTACTTACCCGCCAAAACGATCAGTGATGTTGGCGGCGTTTGAAAGCTCGTGAAACAGTTTGCTGCCACGTTTGTTCTGCCGATTTTCATCGTGGTATACTTACGCCCGCTCATGAAACAAACAAAAATGCTGGAGGATTCGAGGTCGGCTGTACTTTCTGCCGAACAATTAGCTGCTGTGCGCAGCCATCTTCAGGAGGTGTTGTCCAGCGACGCGTTCATGGGCGGCAATCGGGCCCAGCATTTCCTTCAGCGGATTGTTGAGCACGCACTGGCCGGTGAATTGGATTGTCTTCGTGAGCGGATGCTAGGCGTTGAGATGTTTGGCCGCCCGATTGACTACGACACCGGCAACGATGCTGTGGTGCGCGTCAAGGCCTCAGAGGTCCGCAAGAGATTGGCGCAGTATTATCAGAGCCTGCCTGGCCAGCCAATTGTCCAGATTGAGCTCCCTGCCGGCTCGTACGCACCACAGTTCCACTGGGCGCCAGTGGAAACGCCCCTCACGCCAGCTAAATCCGCGATTTTCCAGCTGGACTCAGCCAGCATTCAAACGCAACCGGCGGCCGCGCCCAGTACAGAGAGCACGACTGGCTCTCGATCGAAGTGGAAGCTTTGGGTGATCCGCGCCTCAGTGCTGGCCGCGTATAGTGCGATTCTTATCTCTTTCGGGTGGTTTGCCGGGGTTCGATTGAGCACTCCCCATCGGCCACGAACGGCTGCTGATCCGCTCTGGATAGCTCTCTTCGATGGGAAGCGGAACACCTACATCGTTCCCGCCGATGTCGGGTTCAACCTCCTCGAAGACTTTTCGCACCGTCCGATGTCACTTGCAGATTACTTGAAGGGCGAGTACATGGAGCTGCCGCTCCAGGGAGTGGATGCGCAAAGTGCCAAAGACCTGCTTTCGCAAAGGTTCACAAGCTTTGTCGACGCCCAAACGATTGCCTCGCTCACGGGGCTACCAGAGTACAATCTGCAGCGAACCTTCCTTCGCTTCCCGCGCGATCTGCGGCTTGACGACCTTAAGGACGCCAACGCTGTGATCATCGGCTCAGTGGGCAGTAACCCTTGGGCCGGCATTGCGGACAATAGCGCCAACTTTCGCGTTGTCTATCGCCAGGGCATGGAAGGTGCAGTAATTATCAACCAGAATCCACAGCCCGGAGAGCCGGCTTCTTACGAAAGCCATTGGAATGAGCCGGTGCATGAGACCATCGCCCTGATCTCCTTCTTGCCCAACCTAAGCGGCAATGGCCATCTGCTGATCCTGCAGGGACTGGACGTAGCCGGAACGCAGGCGGGCGCCGAGGCTCTATTTCATTCGAATACAGTCGCTCCGACTCTCCAGCGCGCAACACGACCCGATGGTTCGATTCGGCCTTTTGAGATTTTATTGCGGTCGACGAGCATCAATTGGAATGCAGCTGACTCTCAGGTGATCGCTAGCAGGATTCACTGAGACTTTGCGGTCCGGAGATTGTCTGCGCTGATTTACAGGTTCTTCCGCGTGTTAGATAAGTTGTAAGATCACCGTGCGGAAAACGAGGGCAGGTCACCCGCTTGAGCAGCGGGACGCTCTGGGGATCGGGATAACCTGCGTTTTGCGGACAGCTTCGCCGGCGGTTGTGTGAACCATTAGGTGCATAATCGTGCCGGCACTCCTGCGATTTTCCCCTGTTCACGGCTCCGATTACACTTGGAATTCCCTGTTCCGCAATAGAGCATTCCCTGTTCGTTCATGGCATCTATGATGCAGTCACGCCAACTCTCCTGGATTGAGTAGATAATAGCCAATCGAATGGGGACATTCACGCAAAAATAAGCGCTGAAATGCCGATATTCCCTGTATTTTTCCCTGTTCACGGGAAATTTGAACGCGGAGAGAGTTTCGCTCGAAACCCCCTGCACCGCCATAGAGTCCTTAATTTCAGAGAATTCTTCCCGATTTGTCGATCACGCTTAAAATTCCGGGCAAATTTCAGTATTTCCAGGGAGAAAGGACACGGAGAGAATTTTCCCTTCGGGGCGCCCCCTGATAACCTGCCTAATTCTCTGAACCGGAATTCGGCGGATCCCTTTTGACTTCGGACCATTTCGGAGAAAAACGGAGTTCTCCAGCATCTAGTTCACGAGAGGGCCGGTGGGGACCTAGTCCCAGTTGATCTTTAGGTTGCCAAACGTACGCCCGAATCATCCCCTGGCGCTTTCGAGCGTAATTTAAAGGGGTTGACTCGAGAGCAAAAGACTTCTCGGAACTGTTCACAAATTCGGAACTCTACCCAACGAGACAGGAGGGGTTTTGATGGGATATCTGCCTTCCGAGAAGGGCGTGGTCATTACTCACTAATTGGTCCCGGACCACGTGCGCGCCACTCGAGATACACCAATATTTTCTCGATCAAGCACGATCGCCGGTCCCAAATTTCTTGGTCCTTGATTAGC
>JASIJX010000601.1 GCA_030049955.1 Acidobacteriaceae bacterium | reverse complement strand
GCGGCCTCGATGGCGTGCAGGCTCTGCGGGCCGGCGATGGAGACAGATGTGGCCGTGCGCGTGAGCTCGGCGCCGAAGGCCCGCAGGGCCAGCTCGCTGTGGTCGCGCGTGCGGATGGCTTCGTGAACCGTGGTGGTGCCGGCGGTCTGCAGGCCGGCGAGCAGGATACAAGTCTTGACCTGCGCGCTGGGCACGGGTGTGGTGAAGTCGATTGCGTTGAGCTTTGCGCCTTCAATGGTGAGCGGTGCGTGGCCTTCGGTGAGGGTGAGGCGCGCGCCCATCTGCTCGAGGGGCTTGCGAATGCGCTCCATGGGGCGGCGGGAGAGTGATGCGTCGCCGATGAGGGTGAAGCGGCCCTGCTGCGCGGCGAGCAGGCCGGACATCATGCGCATGGTCGAGCCGGAGTTGCCGCAGTCGAGGGGATGGGCTAAATCGTCTGCAGGGGGCGTGACGCGGCCGGCCACGCCGGTGATTTCGATAGCTTCGTTGCCGATGCGGTTGACTTTGGCGCCCAGGGCCTGCATGCAGGCGAGCGTGGAGGCGCAGTCAGCGCCGGTGGAGAAGTTGGTGAAGCGGGAGACGCCTTCGGCGAATGCGCCGAGCATGGCGTAGCGATGGCTGATGGACTTGTCGCCGGGCAGGCGAAGGCTGCCGTAGATGTTGCGCGCCGGGCGGATGAGGCGTTCGATGGGGCGTTCGTGGGTGGCGATGGACAAGAAGAACTCCGATAAAAATGCGGTCTATTCAAGTTTATCGAATGGAAAGGTGAGGGCCGCGCGGGGAACCCAAAAAATTCCGACTCAGAGACCGGTCTCATATAATCAGGGTTTATGCCTCGACCCTTTTCGCGGCCAATGTTTGGCGCTTCTCGCGTCCTTTTTCTTGCTATCGCCGCAGTATTCCTCTTGCTCGCTGCTCCGCGCGCGGCATTGGCCGCGCCGGCTTTCCCGCTGCACACGCAGGGGCAATTGATTGTGGATGCGAACGGCGCGCGCGTGCGGCTGAACGCGTTCAACTGGTACGGGGCCGAGTCTACGGACTTTGTCGTGGAGGGTCTTGAAGCGCAGCCGCTCAACTCCATTGTGGCGACGATCAAGGGGATGGGATTCAATGCCGTGCGGCTGCTTTGGTCGAATCAGATGGTGGAAACGAATCCGGTGGTGGGCAGCTACGCACTGACGGCGAACCCGAGCCTGGAAGGCGAGAATGCGTTGACGATTTTCGACACCGTGGTGAACGCGCTCACGAACGCGGGCATCATGGTGATTCTCGATAACCACATGAGCAACGCCGGCTGGTGCTGCAGCACGACGGACAATAACGAGCTGTGGTACAACGCGCAGTATCCGCAGACCAGCTGGGTTGCCGACTGGCAGACGATGGCGCAGCGGTATGCTTCGAATCCGTGGGTGATTGGCGCGGACCTGCGCAACGAGCCGCGCAGCCCGGCCACGTGGGGCGGGCCCGCGAGCACGGACTGGCATGCGGCGGCTGAGCTTGGCGGCAATGCCGTGCTTGGCGTGAATCCAAATCTGCTGATTTTTGTGGAAGGCGTCAACTACGCGGGCGATCTGTCGGGCGTGGCCAGTTTGCCGGTTCAGCTGAATGTGGCGAATCACCTCGTCTACGAAGCGCACGATTACGGGTTCTGGTACTCGGGGTTCTCGAGTTATGCGAGTTATGTGAGCACCATCACGCCGAAGTGGGGTTATCTGGTGACGGGCGCAAACCCGCAGCCGCTTTGGATCGGCGAGTTCGGCACGTGCAACAGCGCGAATACCTGCGTGAACAGCTCCAACGAGAGCGACCTGGGCAACTGGTTTAACGCCATGACCAGCTATGTGGAGACGAACGGGCTGGACTGGTCGTATTGGGCGATCAATGGAACGACGGAGTCGGGAAACGGCGGAGGGTTTGGCACAGTGGAGGGGTATGGCGTGCTGAACACGTCGTGGAACGGCAGCGCGCTGGCTTCGCTGACGGCGCGGTTGCAGAGCATGATGACGACAGGCGCGGCGATCAATCTGGTTTCGAATGCCGGTCCGGTGACTCTTGTGCCGGGAGCCGTTGGGAGCGCAACGGTGACTCTTGTGCCGGTGGGAGGGTTCTCGGGTACGGTGAGTCTGAGCTGCTCAGTGAGCGGGCCGACGGGCGCTGTGGCTCCGCCGCAGTGCAGTGTGCCGGCTTCGCAGACTTCGGTGACGGTTTCGGGCAGTGCGCCGGTGGTTGCGTCAGTTTCGATTACGACGACGGGAGCTGTGGCGGGGAATTCGCCGGCCGGGCCGACGCGGCGGGGCGGAGCCGGCAGGATTGCGGGGCTAGCGATGGCCGGAATGGTGCTGGTGTTTGCGGGACGCAGACGCAGCGGCATTTTGATGGTGCTCGTGCTGCTGGCCGGGTCGTTTGCGGTTGCTGCTTGCGGCTCGGGTGGCAGTGTGAGCGCCGCATCGACGATGGCGACGAGCGCAGGCGCATATACAGTGACGGTGACGGCGAGCGCGGCGGGAATGCAACCGGTGTCTGCACAGATCGGGCTGACAATTCAGTAGCGGCAGCGGGTTGGCGTAAGCTGACGCGTTCGTAGCGGGTTGGCAGGTTGGCGGTGCTGAGGCTCAGCCTGCGGTAACAGGTCAGTCTTCAGCGGACTCTGAGGACGATGATGGTTTCGTCGTCGAAGCGGTCCTTGCCGTCCTGAAAACGGGTGACGTCGGCAAGGATGGCGTCGGCGATTTCGGGTGCGGCGTGGGTGCGATGAGCGCCGAGCAAGGCAGAGAGACGCTCCTGACCGTACATTTCGCCCTTGGCGTTTTCAGCGTCGAGAATGCCGTCGGAGATAAAGACGACCACGTCGCCGGGCTGCGTGGCGAGGTTGAACTCCTCGTAGGCGACTTCAGGAAACATGCCCAGCGGGAATCCTTCGGCGCGCACGGGCAGCAAATCGCCGGCACGGCAGATGACGGGCTGTGCGGCGCCGGAGTTGGCAACCTGGAGCGTGCGGTTCTCGTCATTCCAGACGGCATAGAGCATGACGACGTACTGGGAGTCGAGCTTGCGCTCCTGCAAGGCGTCGTTGAGCAGCGTGAGCATTTCCGCTGGTCCAGGCTGCTGCTGTGCGGCCGAGCGCATAATGCCGCTGACCAGCGCGGCGAAAAGCGCAGCCGGCGCGGCCTTGCCGCTTACGTCGCCCAGCATGATGGCGGTGCGGCCGGGGCCGTAGTCGAGGAAATCGTATAGGTCGCCGCCGATGGTGCGCGCGGGCAGAAAGCGCACCGCCAACTCTGCGTGCTCGTGCACGGGCGGAGCGGGCGGCAAGAGGCGCAACTGCACCTCGCGGGCCATGGTCATGTCTTTTTCGAGCTGGCGTTCCTGGTTGCGCACCGCCTGATAGAGGCGCGCGTTCTCGATGGCGATGGCAATCTGCGCCGCCAGCGTGGTGAGCATGCGCTCGTGTTCTTCATTGAAGAAGCCGGCGCGGGTGTGTTCGAGGTCAAGGACGCCGATGACACGGCTCTTGTAGAAGAGCGGAACGATCAGTTCGGAGCGCGTTTCCTGGTTCATGGGCAGGTAGCGCGAGTCCTTGAGGACGTCGGGCACGTTGAGGGTGCGCCACTCGCGCACTGCCGCGCCGACGAGACCGTTGTTGACGGGGATGCGCCGCATGGGCGCGTGTGCGTAGCCGAAGCGCCAGGCATAGCGGGTGACCAGTGTTTCGCCTTTCTCGTCGAGCAGCATGATGGAGAACATCTGATAGTCGATGAGGCGGCGCAGAAGCTGGCCGACGCGCTCGAGCAGCGGCTTGAGCTCAAGGATCGAGGCCAGCTCGGTGGCGATTTCGTTCAACACTTCAAGCTGCTGCGCCTGGCGGGAAACACGGGCGTAGAGGCGCGCGTTTTCGATTGCCTGGGCGATGCGCGAGGCGACCATGGTGAGCAGATGGAGGTGGTCGGGGCGAAAGAAGCCGGTCTGCTCGCTCTCGAGATCGAGCACGCCGATGAGGCGGTTTTTGGCGATGAGCGGAACGGTCAGCTCAGAGCGCACGTCGGGGTTGGCCGGGATGTAGTTGGGCTCGGCGGAAACGTCATTGAGCAGCAGCGGCTGCCGCGTCTGCGCCACCTGGCCCACGATGCCCTTGCCCATTGGAAAGCGCGCGCGCGCGACTTCAGGCATATGGCCGATCTGGAAGCGCATGCGCAGGTCATTTGTGCGGTCGTTGAGGAGCAGAATGGCGAAGATGCGATAGGGAATGACGGCGCGCACCAGCTCGGCCGTCCGGTTCAAGAGAGTCTGTAGGTCGAGCGTTGTATTCAGCGCATCGGTCATCCGCATCAGCAGGGCGAGGTCCGCCGGCTCGATGAGGGCATTGGCGGCATCTGGAGGTTCGGATGGGCTGGCCGGGCGGTAATCACCTTCGAATTCGGTCAGCAGCGGTATCTCCAATGGCGTCGATGGGTTTTTTGATGCCATAAAAATACAGAACAGAATTTGATGCTTCCAGTTTACGGGAATCGGCGTTTGCGTGCGGCGGCGAGCGGAGTGGTTTTGGGGTGGAGCGGCGAAGGGGTATCAAGAAAAGTGGTGCGTCCGTTTAAACGCGCACTCCTTCTGGGGCTAAAGCCCCCTCGTTTTGGAGGATGTTTGATGTACGGGTTTCAGCCCGTACCCTTCAAAAACAAAGCATGCGCTGCGCGCACGCAGCGAGGTAGCAGCTAAGCGGGTGCTTTGGCTGGGCTACAAAGAGCTTACTCTGCGCCGAGCTCGCGTACGATGGCAACCGAGGCCGATGCGCCGATGCGGTTGGCGCCCGCTTCAAGCATGGCGCGGACGGTGGCGAGCCGGCGCACGCCGCCCAGGGCTTTGACGCCGCAGCGGCCGCCTGCGACGCCGCGCATCAGAGCAACGTCAGCGGCGGTTGCGCCGCCGGCGGAAAAACCGGTTGAGGTTTGGATGAAATCCGCGCCGGCCTGGATGGCGACTTCTGCGGCGCGCAATTGTTCTTCAGTGTTGAGCAGCGCGGTTTCAAGGATGGCTTTCAATGTGGTGCCCTGGTGATGGGCAACATTAACGACGGCGTGGAGCGTGCGCTGCACGGCCTGATGGTTGCCGCTTTTGAGCATGCCGATGGGAATGACCATGTCGAGTTCGCGCGCGCCGAGCCGGATGAGGGACGCAGCCTCCTGCCGGAGCGTGGAGACCAGCGAAGCGCCGAGCGGGAAGCCGATGACGACGCCCACGGGAATGCCGGTGCCGGCAAGCGCGCTGACGGCCGCTGCCGTCCAAACAGGGTTCACGATGACGCAGGCAAAGCGATAGCGTGCGGCTTCATCGCAGAGAATCTCGATCTGTTCGCGGGTTGCGTCGGGCTTGAGCAGCGTATGGTCAATAACGCGTGCGAGAGATTGCCAATGGGCCAATGCGGCCTTTGCAAATGCGGCAGAATCGAACGTGCCGTGATCAAATTCGAGGTCTGTTTCCTGAACTGGAGAAATGGCTCTCAAAATTCCTTTGCTCCTTGCCGTTTGGGAAGACACGCCCCACCGGTCTCCGGGTGTCGAGTATAGAACCTGCGCTCGACAACGGCCAAGAGATTAGACTCAAAACCGGGTTGTCGGTTGTATGAATTTCGAGCCCGCTTTGCGGTGGTATCTCGATTTGGGAATGGCTACTCAGGATGCCCGGGCGCAAGGATGCAGATATCGGGAAGGTTACGGTAGCGCTCGCCGTAATCCATGCCGTAGCCAATGACGAAGAGGTTGGGAATGGAAAATCCTACGTAATCGGCGTCGATTTTTTCAATGCGGCGGGAGGGTTTGTCGAGCAGCGTGGCGATGCGCAGGCTTTTGGGCTTCTGCTGGAGAAAGAGCTTGCGCAGGTAGGCAAGGGTGAGGCCGGTGTCGAGGATGTCTTCGACGATCAGCACGTTCTTGCCTTCGATTGGCTGGTCGAGGTCCTTGATGAGCTTGACGGCGCCGGAAGACCGCTGGCCGACGCCGTAGCTCGTGGTGGCGACAAAGTCGAAGGTGGCGTCGGCCTGGATGGCGCGTGACAGATCAACGAGGAAGAACGCGGCGCCTTTGAGCACGCCCACCATCACCAGTTTTTCGCCGTTCAGGTCGCGGCTGATTTGGGCGCCCATCTCCGTAACGCGGTCGGCAATCTGATCCCGTGAATAAAGAATTTCAAGTCCCTGCGTGGTCATCGAAGACATGCGTTCAGTATCGCGCTTTGGAGTGGGGCAGGGCATCTGTGCAAAATCGGCCTGATTTTTGGCTGCGTGGTTTCCCACCCTTTTCACGATGAAGCCGTGAAAAGGATGGGGTGCAGGCATGACGTGATGGATGTGGTCTAAGCAGGCAGCAAGACGCTAAACGTGGATCCCCGGCGAGGTCCACGCTGGCAGGACCGCATTTGAATTTTCCCACCGTGCTTTTCAATGATCTGCCGGGCTACCCAGAGGCCGAGGCCGGTTCCGACATTGCCTTTGGTGGTGAAAAGGGGTTCGAAGATGCGTTCGCGCGATTCCCGAGCGATGCCGCAGCCGTTATCGGCGATGGTGACCCGCACTGCGCGCCGGCCGGCGCGGTTTGAGCAGTGCGAGATTCGTACCTTGATGGTTCCTTTCTGATCAATTGCATCGACGCTGTTGATCAGCAGGTTGGAAAAAACCTGGCGCAATTCTCCGCCAATGGCGGTAATTTCCGGACTGACCTGGTACTGCCGTTCAATTGTGCCGTGCTTGAAGGCGATTTTGCGTTTCAACAGATCGATCGCAGAGTTGAGCAGCGCATTGAGGCTGACCTGCTCGGGCGCGGTGGACTCGCGGTAAAAGCCGAGAGCCTGGCGCGTGATATGGGCTACCCGGCGCAACTCGGCGTCGGCCTCTTCGAGGTGCTCGCGAGCCGTCTTGGGAAGACCTGCGGTTTGCGTGGCGAGATAGAGCAGGTTTGTCAGCGCCTCGAGGGGATTATTGATCTCATGAGAGATGGTGGCGGCCATACGGCCGAGCGAAGCGAGTCGTTCGCTGCGCAAGAGCGCTGCTTCGGCAGCTTTGCGCGTGGTGATGTCAGTGGCTGCGCCAAACCACTCTACAATGTTTCCGTTTTTATCCATCAATGGAACGGCGCGCGAGAACGTCCAGCCGACAGCGCCGTCGGCGCGCAGCACTTTGTGCTCCAACTCGAAGATGCCTTTGGTGCGGATGGCGTGTTGAATGGCCGCCATGACAACGTTCTGTTCATCAGGAGGAATGTAGCGATCCAGCCAGGTTTGATCAGGCGATGGCGTGTCGGCAATGAACTGCCGGCCCTCCAGATGACGCATCACGGTCCAATCAGGGTTCATTTGATAAATGACGTCAGAGGTGGCGTCGACGAGGGCGCGGAAGCGAGTTTCGC
>JASIJX010000600.1 GCA_030049955.1 Acidobacteriaceae bacterium | reverse complement strand
CACGTCACCACGGAGGACTACCCGCAGGTCGACTCCGAGTATTTCGGTAACGATTACCTGCTCTTTCCCGCCGCACCCCATTTCTTTGAACACATGATGCCCGAGGTTCATGGAACCTACGGCCCGTTTTTCCTGAGAGCATTACAGGCCCTCCGGACAGAAGACCAGGAAAACGCCGTGCGATGGATGGGAAGCCTGCTGCACTTCGTTACCGACTCGGGATCTCCGCCGCACACCATCGGCTTACGCGGACCCAATCACACCAAGATGGAGAACTGGTTGGACGCCAGCCGGATTGACCTGCGAGACTACCATCCGCAACTCCTAGGCAATACCGATCAGGAAGCAGTCCAGGGGCTCGAGCACCGGATGGACGGCCTCATCGAACGCAATGCGGCCATCGCAAAACGAATGTTGCCTTATGCGGACGCCAACGACAGAGCTCACATTGCCCCCATGGCGCTTGACTGTGCAGAAGAGACTGCCAGAGTAACGGCCGACGTAATTCATACGCTGCTGGTCCTTTCTGCAAAAACCGATCCGGACGACACCGCCTCGATAGTCGCCACCGTCACTGCCCCTGCGCTTACCGAACATCCGTTACTTCCCGCCAAACTCGTGTTGCTGGGGACCAATTTCAGCACCCTCAGCGCGAACAACGATCGGTATGCCGGTCGATACTCGGGCACATTCGTATTCAGGAATCTGCCAGCCGGCACATATCGCGCCACAATCGAGCGGCCTGGTGCGGCGATATTGTTTATCCCTGCCTTCACAGTGACCACGGGCGAGCAGCTGCACTTCGAGTGGCACTTAGGAGCATCATCGACCCCGGGTAACTTGGTTCAGGATGACTCATTCTCGCTGCACTGGGTGACCGCGGCGGCTCCCGACCATTGGCATCATGACGATCAATGCCACTGCTGGCTTTCGGATAACATCCCGGTCTTGCAGGGTCACTCTTACCGCGCATTCGTTGTGCCAAAGTCGGATAGGAAGCGCAGAGCGACCTTGGAGTGGATGGCCATGCACTGGGAGAGAACGAACGATCCGGCCATTGACATTGCCGCAAGCCAAACGGCGGGCACGGCCACGGTTGTGAAAGTACCACCGGCAGCCGTATATGCGCGCATTGCGATTGCAGGAAACGACCCACCAGAACAATGGTTGCGCGACGTTGTCTTGGTACCGGATCCTGACCAGGCTATCACCAATGTACAGACACCTTAAGAGCCTCCAGCCGAGGCGAAGGTCTATGTTCAGTCTTTATTGAAGAAAATAAACTTGGATGAATACAGATAACTGGCTTCTGGGTTCATGAGTAGAGATTGTGGACAAGGGAGGATGGGTGGATCGCAGGGATTTCGTATTTGGATCGGCAGCTGCTTTCGCGTCGCAGTCATTGACGAAAATGGATTCAAGCGTCCTCGCCGGGTCTTGGCGGGAGGAATCGCAAGGAGGGAGCGCGAGCTCCCTACATTCGTTTCCGCAGGGATTCTACTGGGGCGTTTCTACTGCCGCATACCAAGTGGAAGGTGCATGGAATGTAGATGGCAAAGGCGAATCGGTGTGGGACCGGTATACCCACCGGCCGGGTATGATTCTGGCGGCTGGAACGGGCGATGTCGCCTGCGATTTTTATAACCGATATGCGAGCGATATTCGGCTGGCGAAAGAGCAATTAAATGTAAAGAGTTTTCGTCTCTCCATTTCCTGGCCGCGTGTTCTACCCAATGGCCGAGGTGCAGTCAATCAAAAGGGGCTGGACCACTATCGCAGGATCACGGACGTATTGCTCGAAAATGGCATTCGCCCATTGTGTACGCTCTTCCACTGGGATTTTCCGCAGGCGCTGATGGCGCAGGGAGCCTGGCGCTCACGCGACACCGTGGCGCATTTCGTGGAGTATACGGAGATTGTTGTGAAGGCGTTGGGGGACACGGTTAAGAACTGGGCCATACTCAATGAGCCGACGGTGTTTGCGCGTTACGGCTATGGCTATCCGGTGGACGACCCAGTAAAGACAAGTTTCGTTGAAGCGCTCCGGGCACAGCATAACGTCAACCTTGCTCAAGGGCAGGCATATCGCGCAATTCATTCGCTCACTCCAGACGCAAGCGTGGGAAGCGCGCTTGCGATGTATGCATGCTATCCGGCATCCGATACGCCCGAAGATGAAGCTGCTGCGGAGAGATTTCACGCATGGCAGAATTTGTGGTTTCTTGAGCCGGCCATGCGCGGCAGATATCCGCAGGCGTTTGTCGGCGACCTTCCCCTGGAGGAAATGGGATACCGGCCCAGTGACGACAAACTGATGCATGCACCACTGGATTGGATCGGAATCAACAACTACAACAGATACCTGGTATCTGCCAAGAAAAACGCTCCGGGCGAGAAGGGGGAAGAAGCCTTGGGTGCGGTGTCGCGTGGAGGCACAGATGGCCCGCTGACTGGCAATGGATGGGAGGTATGGCCGAGAGGGCACTATGACATAGTGATGCGGATCACAAAGGAGTACGACAAGCCGATCATCGAAATTACGGAGAACGGCTGCTGCTACGGCGACGGTCCCGATGTGCACGGGCGGGTTCCCGACCTGCAGCGAATTGCGTATTACAAGGCTCACCTGAGTGAACTTGCGCGGGCTATTCAGGACGGCGCGCGCGTTCGCGGATATCACGCCTGGTGCCTACTGGACGATTTCGAATGGCGCGGCGGTTACACTGAGCGGTTCGGTCTTGTCTGGGTCGATTTCCGGGACCAGCGCCGAATCGTAAAGGATTCAGGATATTGGTATGGACGCGTAGCCGCCTCCAACCAGGTAGTGTGAGGCGTGTCGCCGCGGGGAGACCTAATAGCTTCGAGTTGATAGTGCAAAAGAAACAAAGAGGCCCGCTGCCAGGTGGATAGCGAAGGAAGTTGAACAAGGGAGAACAATGAAATTCAGCAGGCGGCAGGCAATGCGGCTGATGGGCAGCGCCATTCCAGCGATTGCGATGAAACGCAGTTTCGCGGCAATGGCGCAGACCACTGGCAACGGTATCGAGCTTACTCTCGGCCGGTTCACTGGCACGCGGCCCTCTCTTATGGCGTACACGATTCCTGACTGATTTGCCGACGCCAGGTTTGGCATCTGGGCGCATTGGGGTCCGCAATCGGCAATCGGCGACGGCGACTGGTATGCGCGCAACATGTACATCCAGGGTTCGCCGCAGAACCTGTATCATGTGAAGCGCTTTGGACCGCCATCGAAGGTCGGCTATAAGGACTTGATCCATCTGTTTACTGCTGATCACTGGGACCCGGATCACCTGATCGACCTCTATGCAAATGCCGGCGCAAAGTACTTCTTTACGATGGGCGTGCATCACGACAACTTCGATATGTGGGACTCGAAGTACCAGCAGCGCTGGAATTCGGTGAATGCAGGGCCGCGCGAGGACATTGTGGGCATGTGGGGCGCCGCTGCCCGCAAGCGCGGATTGCGTTTCGGCATCAGCGAGCATCTCTCGAACAGTTTCGACTGGTTTGCTCCCGCATACCTGATCGATACGATCGGGCCGTTGGCGGGCGTTCCGTACGATGGCTCCAACCCCGCCAATGCTGATCTGTATCACGATTACACCGGCATGCCGACGGATTTTGCAAAGACCGCACAACCTATGGGCCGTGTGGCGCCGGATCGCTGGAAGCTCGCCTACTTCCGCCGGATCAAAGACGTGGTGGATAGCTACCAGCCCGACCTGCTTTACACAGATGGCGGGATTCCGTTCGAACAATATGGTTTGGCGTGCGTAGCGGAGCTCTACAATGTGGGGCCGGTGAATCAGCACGGTCAGACGGAGGCCGTCTACGGAAGCAAGACCTTGTCAGATTGCACCGAGGGAACATGCGCACTTGATCGTGAGCGGGGCGTTTCGGACAATATATGGCCTGTGCCGTGGGAGACCGATACCTGCATCGGCGACTGGCATTATAAAGAGGGCCAGGTGTACAAGACGCCGAAGAAGGTAATCGACATGCTCGTGGATATCGTGAGCAAGAACGGCAACCTGCTGCTCAATTTCCCGCTGCCAGCCTCAGGCGAACTAGATCCTGAAGAGATGAAGGTGCTCGAAGGAATCACCGCATGGATGAACGTAAACAGCGAAGGCATTCATGGCTCACGACCGTGGTCGATCTATGGCGAGGGACCCGCACTTAAGGTATCGGTTCCGTCCACGGGTAAGGAGTTCAACCCCAACGAGAGCAAGGAACCTGCTTTGTCAGCCGAAGACGGGCGCTTCACCACCAAAGGAAAGACGTTGTATTGCTTTGTGCAGGGATGGCCCGAGGGTTCGGTTACGATTCGAGCGCTGGGCACGGCGAGCCCGCATCGACCTGGAAAAATAGAGGACGTGCGGCTGGTAGGCAGAGACGAAGCGCTCGCGTTTACACAGGGTGCAAGCGGATTGCGCGTGGTGATGCCTAGCCAAAAGCCCGCTACCGCAGACCTGGGAATCGCATTGAAGATCAATGTTGTGTGATGGTATGGACAAGCATAGCGAAAAAACACTCCTTCATTCCCGGACTACCGTCACTTTGCCGCCAGCGGCCGGCTGCGAGAAAAGATAGAGATAGCCAACGCGAAGGACGGCAATGGACTGCTTCGTAGGAAGCGATCACATCGTCTTCGCCGCGCTTTTCGTTCCACAGCTAAGATGATCCGCGCGGCGCCCCTGAGCGAGCATGCCCGGAAAGAGCGGCCGATGTGTGCCTCATTTGCCGGTACACGGATGCGCAATCGTAGTGCGGGTAGCCGGCAGTGGCACCCATCTTCACAGGTGCGACGGCTTGCTCGTGGGCACATGATCGGAGCCGAGAGGGCCCGGGCCGATGACCAGCATCTGTGCGCCGGTCGCTGGAAGGCGAAACCCTGATGCGGGTTGACAGCCGCGGCAACTTTGGAGACCACACTCACGCCATTGAAATTTCCCTTCTGTTGACTGTGGCGGTGAAAAACTGCTACTGCACTCGCAATCCTGATTTCAAACTCGATTCTGTGCCCACGTCGTTAGTGGTCACGTGCCGGTTTCTTCATCGATCAAGTTATCGATCTACATTTCCTCCTGTAAACTGGTGGGACGCGGGCCACGCTGCAAAGCAAGCTCAATCCGAATAGGAGGCAACCCTGCAAGATGGCCGTTCGTCTGAAAGACATCGCTAAGGATCTGGGGCTTTCTGTCGTCACCATTTCCAAGGTGCTTCGCGACCATCCTGATATCGGAGAAGAGACCCGCAAGCGCGTCCTCAAGCGGATCAAAGAGCTGAATTACCAACCCAACCTTGCCGCGCGCGCCCTGATCACCGGCCAGACATGGACGATCGGTCTCGTCGTGCCGGACCTGCTGCATCCCTTCTTCGCGCAGATCGCCAAGGAGATTTCCGCCGAAGTTCGAAGAAAAGGCTATAGCCTCTTCATTTCGTCGTCCGACGACGATGCTGCGTTGGAGCAGCAGGAAATCGCCCAGTTGCTAGCGCGTCGTGTCGATGTCCTGCTCATCGCCTCCACGCAGTGGGCGACAGAAAGTTTTCGGCGCATCGAGGAGCAGAGGATCCCATACGTTCTCATCGATCGCCAATTTCCAGGGATCGCGGCAAATTTCGTGGGCGTCGATGACCACGCGATCGGATTCTTGGCGACCTCGCACCTGATCTTCTACAAAATAAGCGGTGTCACAGTGCCTGCATGAGAACCCGAGGTACGGGCTGACTTGCTGCTCCCTATGCTGCGAATGTAAACAGGAATAGCACACGCCGCTGTGCACCTGTCACACATTGGCTTCACACGGGATGCGACCAGGGTCAGCCATGATTATTCGGAGATTCCCGTGAGCGCTCTATCAGTCTGCGTTGAGCTACTGGCGCCGAAGCGGCTTCTAGAGCAGTTCATCCGCGAACAAGCGGGTCATCTGAAGAACACGACCCTGGTTCTGGTCGATGGCGTCCGCATATCGGATCTCTTTCTGGCGGAGATCGAAGAAACGATCGAGAAACATCCGCACTCTGTCGAGTACGTACGCGGCGTCGATAACACAGAGCTTCAGGTTTCAGTTGGTTAGTATTCACCTAGGCATCGCGCGTCGCAACTCTTCAGTGCAGCACGCCAAGGTGCGAGGTTTAGCACATTGTCCGGGCTGTCGGGGATGTTAACCTCCCTGTAAGGATCGTCGACGGAGCATTTGTTCGAGACCTGAGGAAGCTGTGACGCAACGAAAGCGCAAACGGCGAGACCAATTACTGTCGATATGGCCGCGCTTTGATGCAAAACGCACGAGAGAGGCGCACGGCGATCTCGGTCTTCTGCTCGAAAATCTTGTAAACGTGTCGGCGCCCGTTGGATCCAGCCATTTCGATCGGCTTCATCAATTTGCCAGGGCTGCGGATCGGCCTTTCCCCGTCAAATCGCTTTCAGAAAAGCTAAGAGCTTCCGTAGCCCCTCGGGGAGACACACTTTTCGGAAAAATCGGCGACAAAATTGAAGCCATCATTTGTAATTACCCGACCCTGCGGTGGTGGATGGAGGTAGATGGCCTCGTTGTGGACGAAGTCCAGGACAAGCTCAACGAGCTTTCCCAATTTGACCGTGTGGCGGGAGCTCTCTTGGTCAAGCACTGGAACGCGGGGAGGTTAGCAAAACAGTCTTTGGTTGAAATTGCAGAAGCACTCGATCGGGAAGGGTTCCAGTTGAAGGGCGACTTGCAGCCGGCGGATTGGAAGCAGATCGCGCATCATAATCAGAAACACGGTCGAAACGCGATCGGAAGTTTTGCCACGGCTGTTGCCGATGCCCGTTTTGTACGCGGTGTCCGGCGGCGTCTTTATCTGGCCCGCAAACGCTACCAAAAGGCCCTTTGCAGGACTCAATCTCTCGAAATCGGGGTGTAGCTTGTCTAACGTAATCAGGTGGACAGATTTCGGGTTGTAATTATTCGCATGTAGCTACAAGAGTTAGATCTCAAGAAATGTCCAGCATCTTTCTCGGCTCCCGCCGGAGATTGTTCTCTCCCCTTCAAAATCCCAAAATCGTAATTAAGTTATCGGGTGCGAATCTCCCAAAAGGCCTATGGGAGATTCGCACCTGAAATTTCTCAGCGATGGAGGCGGATGACTAAAGGAAGCCCTGAACTCACAATCCTCCGGACGCCGATATCGGCGTTGCGGCCGAACCCAAACAACCCCAGAACGCATAGCAGAAGGCAATTTCGAAAAATCGCCGATTGCATCCGCAAGTTCGGCTTCCTGATCCCGGTGCGGCATTTCAGCGCTTATTTTTGCGTGAATGCCCCCATTCGATTGGCTATTATCTACTCAATCCAGGAGAGTTGGCGCGACTGCATCATAGACGCCATGAACGAATGCTCTATTGCGGAACAGGGAATTCCAAGTGTAATCGGAGCCGTGAACAGGGGAAAATCGCAGGAGTGCCGGCACGATTATGCACCTAATGGTTCACACAACCGCCGGCGAAGCTGTCCGCGAAACGCAGGTTATCCCG
>JASIJX010000599.1 GCA_030049955.1 Acidobacteriaceae bacterium | reverse complement strand
AATCGCCGATTTGGTCGAGAGCGAACATGCCGTGCTCTTTGCCAACTATGCCGGCTCAGTCGCCGATGACATACAGGCGTTGGCACGATCCGACTCTGCCATATGGGAGCCCTACCGCGAACACTTTGCGTCCGTCAATGTGTGGACCGAGGGCTGCGACCGGATTTTTCCGGCTGGAACTGTGCGGTACAGCCAATTGGCAATTCCTGATGCGGAGCTAAAGAAGACCGAATTCTATTCCGATTTCCTGAATCCCAACGACATGGCATATGGATTCGGTATCGAAATCGCTCTCGCGGACCAACCTCCAGCATTGCTGTCTGCGATGAGGTCACTGCGAAGGGGACCATTTGGAGAGAAGGAAGGCCGTATTCTTGAGACCCTTCTGCCGCATCTCCAGCGGGCGCTTCGGCTGCACTTTGAACTTGTCGGGTTGCGCTCCGCAAGCCGGGGATTTGAGTGCGCGCTTGACGCTTTTGACCGCGCTGTCTTCGGCGTCAATGGAAAAGGTAAGGTTCTCTTCTCTAACCGAACCGCTCGCGACCTAGTTGCTCAACCCGACGGCTTGCGCATCTGGGAAAATCATCTTGTCGCCGATCATCCGGCGCAGGACGCGGAGTTGAGATTTCTTCTGACGCAAGCTGCCGTGTGTGGAACTGGATTTTCGGCAACGGGCGCAACACTGATCTCTAGAAAATCAGGCAAGCCTGCCTTCCGTGCGACCCTCATGCCATTTGCGAACAATCTTCTCGGCCACATCCCCGAGCTAACTAGTCTGGTCTTTGTCGATGATCCGACAACGAAGCCATCGAGCCGCGCGAACATTCTCCGTTCACTCTTCCATCTATCGCCGACTGAGGCACGTTTAACAAATCTCCTGGCGTCTGGCGTTGATCTTGCATCGGCGAGCGAGCAACTCCAAATGTCCGCCGAGACTGCCCGTTTTCATCTCAAATCCATCTTCCGCAAAAGCGGGGTAAACCGCCAAACGCAATTGGTGCAGCTCGTAAATGCTCTGCCCGGCGATCCCTACTCGGGGCTCCGGGAACCAACTCAATCTTCTTAAATTCCCAGAACACGGGAGCGCACGCTGGGTCCGAAACACGAAACCTATTAGCCAGGTTCAAATCTGGTTGACGGCGGTTCAGAGGTGGGCCTGCACCGCCGCGAGGGTCATGATCAGTTCCATTGAATGTTGGTGGCGGTGAGGCGCACCGCGCTGCAGTTGGCAGTGGCCGAAAAAGCGGTCCAGCCGCCGAGCGCCTGACCAGGCTGCAGAGTGGGAAGCACGTCCGTTGTGTGTTCGGCTACCCCCGTGTCGGCATTCGTGTCGACGATGTTGAAATTCATGATGGCCAGCGTGCGCTTGGTATCGTTGCGAAAAGCCCAGGTGCAGGTGTCGCGATTCACCTGGCTCCAGCGGATGGAAAGGCCGCTGTTGCCGAACGGCACCCATTGCGTCCAGTTATCGGCGCGGGCAGCCAAGGCGGAGAAGAGAAACAGAGCGGCGACTGCGAGGCGAGTGTTTTTCATCGAATTGCCTCCATGATAAGAGTGTCAGCCGAAGCCGGGGTTAGCGTGTGGACATATCGCAGAGACTGCGGGTAGACAGTGGGTTCTCCGTTCAGTTACTGATCTTGCATTGCTTCTCACTTGCAGGAAACTGAAGTGGAATTGTAGGTCGGGGTAAGCTGCGTACTATTATCAAGCGGCTGCCCGTTTGTACACGCCCAGTATTTATAAGGAGTGCCGGGTTTTTCGTACACGATGGCCGGATTGTCCGGTGTAGACGCAACTAGACCGCTGTTTTGCGGCGTAGCGAACGCCACATTGAGCGCCTGGTTGCACGTGTCGTAAACGAAATCGGCGTTGTAAGCCGACTTCCAAACAACGCGGACGCAGTGGTAGGCATCCTGCTGCGCGTGAAGCGAGATCGGAGCTCCTGCAGCCGCCATGAGTCCCAAGAGGAAAACCAAAGGGTTCACGAATTTCATCATTTCTCTCCCTTAAAACGGTTGATTTTGCTGTGCGGGAGCCTGGTAGGTTCCCTTGCAGATGTCGACCATGTGCTGGAACGCTGCCTGGAAGCGCTTCGCCATATCTGCGCTGCTGTCAGGCATGGGCTGTCCGGGCACGACTTGCGGCTGACGACCAATGAGAATCCCAAAACTGGGTTCAGAGCCATCAGGGAACCGCAACTTGTCATTGTAATGAAAAGAATTGGTCAACGTAATCGCGGCTAAATTCCCCGTTTGTATCGAAAGTTGAGGGGAGTCGCCATAGCTCTGGAGACTGGTATTCGTCACCGCTCCTATTGGCATGGTAATGGTAGATGTTTCCATCGGCGTTGAGCCGTTCTTATAGTCCGTTTGATACTCATCGTTATGAAAGGTGAGTACGCAGGAGTTACTGATAGCAGCCTCTGAGTAGGCGTACCAGCAGCAACTCACATAGGAGGGGGTCCCTCCATATTGCGCTAGGGCAGATACCAACCAATCGCGCGTGACTTCGAAGGAAGGGCCGGATTTCGCCACCGGCGGCGGAGGCTGTGGCGGTGGTGGCTGCTTTTTCTTCGCCTGCGCGAGTTGCGGTGCCAGGAACACGAAGATGAGTAGAAGCCAGGTTGCTATTGCGCGTGTAATTATTTTCAATTCATCCCTCCAGTGGCTGCGGTTCAAGATAAATTCGCGGCAGACCACCTTCAAAGAACGGGCGCAGCGCATTGCCGGTCGAATCAGCGGCGGCTGCTTCGGCAACTGCGGCGGGCTTCATAGAGGTTGCCACAAGGTGGACGCCGGCTTCGAACAGATAACGCGGATGAATGGCTGCGCTCTGCCCTTGAAGCACAACGCGCGGGCAATTTCGCGACGTCCACAACAAATGCTCCAGCGTGTTGTTGCCCAAAGTCGATCCCGTGATCGCAAGCAGGTCAGCAGAGGACAGGCGTTCTCCCACGTCCGAACCATCGGAGATGGAAAGATCGAGATAGGGATACTGCGCCCGGTATGCGTTCAGTTCGGCGTCGATCCGCCCCCTTTTCGACGGATATTGGAGTTCGCTGACGTGAATACGTAGAGCAGTCGTGCGGCGAACAAGAAAATCGAAGAGTCCTCCCCAGCCGATGACGACAGCCGAGTCGATGCCGGCGAAGAAATGGTTAGGGCGAGTGTTGGAACTGGTAAAAAATCGATCGCTGCCGCGGGACAGGGCTGGTGTGGAAAGCGCGCTGGTCAGCGCGGCACGGATCGAGCCTGCAACTCCGCCCGCATCTGCCTCCACATTGATGTACCTGAGCAGCAACGGATCGGATGCCAGTCGGCTCCGGAGGCTTTGCTCCATCCCCTCCAGTTCCGGGGCAGGCAAATGAAAGCTGCTCATGCAGACGCCGATGCTCTCATCATTCAGCCGCACCACGGTGAAGTAGTTGTTTAGGTAGAGGGCGGCGATCCGCCTGTCCTGCGCCTGTCCATCGGCCAGTAAAAATTCGAGCGTCTGGCGCACGATCGCGCCCGGGGCGAGAGCATCGTTTCGTTCTGCCACGGCAGCGGATTGACTAACGGCAATCATGGAGAATCCTGAAAGGGAACTGCAAACCGGCAGCCCCGGCGACGGGATATTGCTCGCCGAAATAGCGGATGCATCGCTTCCCTGAAACACGTTCGGTGTCATAGCCGATTTTGAGGACCGGAGTTTTTATCTCGGCGATGCCGTTTGCCGCCGACCACGACATCGGCCAACTAAGCATCTCGGCGGCCGCGTCCAGCGCTTCCAACTCCTCGGCGGAATCCGCCGCGCTCCTAAATTGCTCCGCCAGTTCGAGTGATTTTGCGCAGTCAAAGCTGCAAGGCTCGTGTGGGATAAGCCGGACCCCAATCCGCGACAGCAGCGTATTCACCTGCGGTGGACCCTTCACTTGCAGGTCGTCGCGTTCCCGCTCAGCAGTGCCTCCTGCACATACCGCCCACCACGGCCAATCCTGAAGCCCGGATGAGGAAGCCGCACAAGTGAATGCCGCGCAGCAGCAGCCGGGATAACCCAGGAGCCTGCCGATGGTCGTGGCGTCTCGCCGGATCCACGCGGACCGAAATTTCCTGAGGGTTTTGGCTGATCCCAAGGCAATCCGGAAGATGACGATGTCGCCGGCTCCTGACTGGCCGGTTTGCCGGGCCTGCAAGACCAAAGCTTTCACGCTGGCCGCCCGCAGCTTATCCTGAAGCGCGGCAAGCTCGGCTTGCGAGACCCACATGAGAGCGCCCGGTCTTATTCCCTTGACCACGGTCTTCCACTCCAAGCGGCGCCAGGCGGCGGCAATCTTAGGAATTTTTTCTCCCCATTCGGAATGCGCGCGATCGCTCACCCACACGGACCGCACGAACTCACGGCACGGCAGACTGGCGCCATGCGAGACCAGTGCCTGTTGGGAATCAGACGCCGCATGTTTTTCTCCCTTATCGATGCGCGCAAGCAAATCCTCAAGCGAGGAGTTGCGGCCTGAGGCCCAGAGTGAGACTAACTCGCGCTCGAATGTCTCACGCATGGGAGAAAGTGAAAGGGACAATTTGCCATTGGCATGCAATTGCTGCTCAAAGTATTCGAAAAGCGCCATCCAAACCCGGCAATGCTCCGAGCGATTTCTCCAATCATTGTCCACTGCGGTACCAGGGCATTGGCCTTTGCACATGGCAAAAAAACGGCATCCGCTGCAGCCTCCGTCCTCATACGGTGTCTGATAGAGAGCGACGTAGCGTTCATAGCCTGGCTTTGCCCCTTTTACGTAATCAATGCCGTCCTTGTTGGTGCGGCCGCAGTTGCTGCGCTGCCCATTGCCTTCCACGCCACGCACGGCGGCGGTGGTGTACTGGTCGCAAGCGTTCCAAATGCAGGTGGTGGATTTATCTTTGCCGCCCAGCAGCCTGCGTATATCCTCGAAGACGTCGAAGCGCAGGCGCTTAAATGAAGGTTCCGCCTGGGCGAAGTACAGGAACGCCCGTATATTTTCTTCGTTGGTAAGCGTATACAGTTCGCGGACTCGCGGCGAGTCAACTTCCAGAATGTGAAGACGGACGGAGCGCACACCCATTTGTTCCATTGTCCTCAACCAGTCAAGAAGAATCGGCAGCTTGGCTTCCGTAGCATTACCTCGGTGCAGGGTGACAATCAAGCTGGGATAGATCTTCTCCTGGCACAGACGGCGAATGGCTGCCTCGGTGCGTGCGGTGGTGGTTCGCGTCGCTTCCAGCGATCCCGCCCAGCGAATGTCGTTGAACTCACCTGGCCCGTCAATCGAAATGCCTACCGATACCCGGTATCTCTTGAACATCTGGATGTGACGGTCATTCACCAGCGAGCCGTTGGTCTGGACTCCATTGCCGCCGAAGGTAATTTGCCCCCAGGACCAAAGCTCGGCAAGGTCGCGCTCCGGAACCAGCAACGGCTCACCACCGAAAAGAGTAAACGGCTTTCCCTCGCGCTCGACGGCGGCCTTCATGGCCTCCATGTCGTAGCGGGAGTTCAGATTCTCGGCATCGCGTTGCGGGTTCTGATAGCAGTAGTGACAGCGGATGTTGCACTTCACTCCCAACGGGCGCAACTCTGTACCCATCGAAACGAACCTCCCTAGTTGGAAAAATCGGAGGCGGCATCGAACACCGCCTACTGCTCCAGATGAGCAGGCCCGGCAGCGCCAGGGATGAGGCCGGCCGGGGATAATTTCTACGCGTCGTTATGGATGTCGAAGTGGCCGGTGTCCTGGTCGTAATGCGGCACATCAAAGTGAACTCCAGGTCGGGGATATGCATCCTGGTGTGGAGTCATATTGTCACCGTGGGTTTCGAAGTCGTTGTGAGTGTCGTTGTGATCCTGCTGCGGCGCATTTGAGGCAATCAGGGTGTTCGCATCTGTTTCCCCGCGTGCAGCAGGACCATCGGCGACGGAGTCGGCTCTCTTCGGCAGCGGCAAGGCATCTGCCCATCCACGCGCCATAGGCGAACCGGCCAGAGCGGCAAAAATGCCAAGCACAAAACGGGGGACAAATCCCCGGCGCGTCATTGCTTTGTCGGCCGATTGCGAGTCGACCAAAGGCAAGCCCCGGCCCATCTCCCAAATAATCCGATCGTCACGATCATCGATCACTGCTTGCCCGCGCCTCTTCTCAACCAATTCCCTGGCAGAGTTACGGCGACTCAGAGCAAACAGGACTATGCCGACGGTCAGAAAGACAGTTGAAACGCCAAAGCAGACGATAGTAGTAGAATTCATGCTTCGCAATCTCCTTGTTCGAGGTTTGCGTTACTCAAAACACACTTCACTGCTTTACTTACGACGGCGTAGACCTTTGCAATCACACTCTACTCGTCACGAGACGCTCTGTTTTTTACGCCGTTTACTGCCTATTCTGAGTCCAAGTCAAACGCCTGGAGTATCCCCCAAATGGGAGGTATTTGCCACGATCAAAGCCGACAGACTGAAAATGCTGTGGCACTTGCGGCGGTTTACTTATTAGTGCGAGGCACTGCCTCCAAAGCGAAAGACAACACCACCGCCGAACTGCTGCAGGTTCAGGTTGGCCGTTCCCGCTGGCGAACCGGACCCAATCACTTGCCCGACGCCATACTCACCGCGCAGGTCGAGGTGTGGGACGATCCTGAAGTCCACACCCACCTGGATCTGGTATGCCGTTCCAGCGGACCCGGAGGACGAAACGTACCGACCATCGTTCGTCGTCGCTGCGCCGATCTCCGCCTGCGTATACACCCGCACCGGTGTGGCCGGCGCCTTGAGATCCGCACGGAAACCGACAAGGCCGCCGGATAGTTTATTGCCGTACGCGGTGCTGTTCGAACTGCTCGCATGCATGCCGCGCACATCCAGCCCGAGACCGATCGGCCCAGCATGTGCGAAGTCGTGATACAGTCCATAGGTTCCGCCATAGGCGATAAAGCTGCCGCTGGCGCCGGCGGCAGTGTTCGCGCCTACATTCGGACCAGTAAGGCGAGCGCCGCCGCCTATCGCATAAACGCCGGTTTGCGCATGGCCTAAGGGGGCGAGAAAAATGCTCCCTGCCCACGCAAGGAGACAAAGTACAAGCAATCGGAAAATCTTCATGCGGAGTTACCCCAAAAATTGTGAAGCAGCTTCCCATTGCATGCGCGTTAAAATAGCTGCCCCGCCGGCGTTGCCGACGTACCGCCGCACACCTGCACTGCATGCTTGAGTGCATTGGCGAAGCGGACTGCGTATTCAGGTGTGCCGAACTGAAGCAGGTAGTTGTTCACCAGGACTGTTTTGAACGTCTTGCCCTGAACGTGCGCTTTGATGATGTCCGCTGCCGACCTTCCCTCTGTATCCGAATGGGGTCCGTGGTGATCGGCGATCTGAACTATCTGTGGTTTTGCCGAACCAAATGTGACACCGGAGCCGCTTGGAACAATGCTCCCCGGGTCGATCCCGCCAAGATCGACCGTGATCCAGTCTGTACTCCACGAGAAGGCTTTCCGGTTGTGAAGCAACACGAATTCGAATCCGGTCTTGGAACACGTGCTGCCGAGGACGATGTAAGTCGCCACGGCAAAATCGTCATGCGTCTCGGGGCTGGAATTTTGCGGTGCTGTCTCGGCCATCCACTGGAGAGTCTGTGTGAACGTAGGGCCGCTGATTTTGGCCAGAGGTAGATCCGGGGATTTGGGCGGATCCGGCAGCATTGCGATGGTTACTCCAACCGTTTCGCTCTGGCCCGGGAGTTCTCCTGCCGCGGCCGGGGCAGCGCCAAACGGGGGATTGGCCGGCGCCGCAGCAGGCGTTGCTGCCGGCGCAGGCGTTGGTGCTGCTGCCGGCGCGGGCGTTGCCGGCGATGCTGTCGCCGCTACCTCAGCCTCGCCGTTCGCTGCGTCCGCTGCTGGCACGCTTTCCGGAGTTGCTGCCTGCGCGGGAGCACTCTCAGCCGGCGTCTGAGGCTGTACCGGCGAGGGGGCCGCAGCCAGCGCTGGCGAAGGAACTGTGCTCGCAACGACGGTTCCGGTCTCGGCTGCTTTACATGCCTGAACCATTTGCTTCAACAGATCGGCTGCCTTGGGCGCGACGCTCGCGTCATTCACTACGAGACCATAGGCCGCGAGATGCTCAGTGCCGGCACTCGACTTGCTTAAGTTCTTACCGGTGCGGTCCTGCCATGAACTCGTAATAGGCTTTGCGCCGGAAACTGCAGGCAGGATAATGATCCACCCATTCATACCTGAGTAACCGTTCACGTCCCGCTGATCGGTCACATCGACGGTGCGAATCCGGGCCGGATCAAGCTGCACGAGAGGGATGTGCGCCAAACTATCGAGCTGGAGCGGGTAATAGTTCGAGCTATTCGGTCTGTCCTCGTGTTGGCTTACTTCGAGGACGCAGTCTTGAAACCCTGCGATTGCCTGCGTCCATGTTCCTGGCTTTCCTGCTGGTTTATTGGGATTCGCTTTGTTGGCCAGGCCCCAGGGATTGGCAACCCGATAGAGGAAGAAGAACTGCGCTTTGCTATTAGCCGCAACCTCCTGCGTCAGCCACGCCAATTGCGCTTGGAACGTGGTTCCCACTGCCGCCCGGGCGCTCACGCTACTCAGGCGCGCGGTAGCAAGTGCAGCAAACTCGCCCTGAGGAAATTGCGCCAGGTAAGACTGGAAATCCGCCGGATTGCTGCTATTTTGAATCGAGTTCCAGTTAAGCTCGTCGAGACGGTGCCTCGCCAACGCAGTAAAGGCGCCATTGGGATACTGCCCGAGATAACTTTGAAAATCTCCGGCGTTGGTGCTGTTCTCAATCGACTTCCACAGCACGATCTCGGCCTGCGTCGTTGTGGCTTCCGGCGTCGGCGAGCTCTCTGCTGGCGCAGAAGGTGCGGTCGTAGGCGCCGAACCGCCTGCCTCAGCGGCAAAGCATTGCTTACGCAGCTCGCTCAGCCCAGCCTGCTTGTCCTGGGGCGCGCGTTCCATGGCGTCGCCGAAACGTGTGATCGCCTGGTCGTACCGCTTCAGGTTCATCAGCGCCCCGCCGGCCAGCGCGTATCCCTCCCAATTCTTAGCGTCGAGCTTGATGGCCTGCTCAGCTGTGGACAGAGACTGGTCGGCACTGCCGGCCTGCAACTGCGCTTTGCCCTGCTGAATCAGCGCCTCATAACCAGCAGCTCCTTGCGCCATGGCGTTTACCGCGCCAACGATGGCGACCAGGACAGTCGAAGCTAATATCCTCTTCAGCATGATCGACCTCTAATAAAGATTTTCTGGAGCAGCCGGAGCGGCCTGTGCCTTGCAGCCAACAATCGCGTCGTGCCAGGCTTTGGCCTGGCGGTTAGCCATCTCCTGCGTGGCAAAGCCGATCACGAGCTTGTCTTCCGCTGTAAGATTTGCGTAGTCGGGTGCCGAGTCTGGGTTTGTATCGTCCACTTCGTAGACGGTGGGAATGGGCTGAGTGAACGGGATGCTCAGCTCGATGTCACCCGTTGTAGCATTCGCACCGGCCGCAATCTTGTCGGGGGTCCCCTTTGAGAGGTCCAGCAAGGATATGGTGTCGTTGGTGACCGAATATAAAGCTTTCCCCGACGTTGGATTCGAATAAAGGGTCCCATTCAGCATCGAGAAGTAAACGAGGCACCCTTGGTAGACCATGCTCATGCGTATATCCCTCTTTGCGGTCTGCTGGTGTTTCTTGTCGCCCGTCAGCGTGGACGGAAAGGATATGCCATCGAGGTGCAGGCTGATCCAGGACAGGATCTCTGCTGCGGATGCCGGCGATTGTGCCGTGGTCGTCTGCGGCGCCTGCGGCGCAATCGCGGCCTGCGCGGGGGCTGGGCTTTGCCCAGCCGGCATTGGTGGCGGAGCCGCCGCGCCCCCTGCGGCGGGTTGTGGCGCCGCGCTAGCCCACTCGGCCGCAAAGCATTCCTTGCGCAGTGCGCTCAGACGAAGCTGCTTTTCCTGCGGTGCCCGCTCGATGGCGTCCGTCAGACGATTAATGGCCTCGTCGTAGCGTTGGAGTTTCAGCAACGCCACACCGGCCAGCGCGTAGCCCTCCCAATTTTTGGCGTCGAGCTTGATGGCCTGCTCTCCCGCAGCCAACGCCTGGTCGGCGCGGCCCGCCTGCAACTGCTCTTTGCCCTGGCGAATCAATGAGTCATTGGGAGGACTTGATTGTGCGTAACTAACACTCAGAAAAAAACTGAGCGCAATCAACGTATAGAGTGCCAGCCGCGTCAAGCTGACTCTTGGGCAATCTTGCGACTTCTTTTTAGGGATCGTTGCGAGCATTTCAATTTCCTCCAGGGACACACCGCTGTAACAACGCGACAGCTTTGGATTGGAATTCTCGTTTTTTGGCAGGGTCGGATTCTGCTTGTGACTTTAGGTTGTATAGGTACCCGGCTATAAATAGAGCACGCCGATCGGAAGGTTCTGTACTGAGGATCGATTCGTCGTCGGTGAGTGCGGCATCATTCGATTTAAGTTTCACGTCAAGCGCGAATAGCGATTCGAGCACAGATTCACGAACTACAGAATTCGGATACTTGGCTAGAAATCCCCTGAAAGCTGACGTCTGTTGCTGCGGGTCCTTGATCTTCTCCGCATCAGCAAATGCATCGAACTCCTTACGGTCGCGTATTTGAACGGTAGAGTTTTGGCTCCGGGTCTGCATCATCAAATTCTGACACTCGCCCATGAGATTCTTAATTTTCGATGTAGGAGAATTCAGATCAGCAAGATGCTGGCGAGCGAGAACTGCAAACGCGCCGCCGGGATACTGGCTTAAGTAGCCCTGAAAATCTCCGGGATTAGTGCTATTTTCAATCGACTTCCACAGTACGATCTCGGCCTGCGTGGTTGTGGCCTCGGGTGTCGTGGGACTTGTCGTTGGCGCTGTCGGCGTAGAGGCAGGTGTTGGGCCGCCCGACTCCGCTGCAAAGCATTGCCTGCGTAGTTCGCTCAGGCCGGCCTGCTTGTCCTGGGTCGCCCGCTCGATAGCGTCACTGAACTCGGTGATCGCCTCATCATAGCGCTTGAGATTCATCAGCGCGCCGCCGGCCAGTGCGTAGCCCTCCCAATTCTTCGCATCGAGCTTGATCGCCTGTTCGCCGCTGGCCAAGGCCTGATCGGCGTGACCGGCCTGCAACTGCGCTTTGCCTTGCTGAATCAGCACCTCGTAGCCGGACTGGCCGCATACAGCCAGGGAGCAGCACAGAAAGACCACGCAATTAACTAGAGCCGCTGCACGCTTCGCGCTCATGTTCAGATCCTTCTTTAAAGGCGAATGAACCAAGATTCCCTCGTCACCAGATACTATTGTTTCGCCACGACCTCGCGAGCCAACTCGGCAAAAGAACTGTTGTCTCCAGGAGACAAGGCAAGATACTTCTGCAAGGCAGATATACATTCAGGCGAGTACACAATTTTGCCCGCCGTAAAATCGTAGGTGGCACTCTGGAGCAAAAATTTACCCTTCAGAGCGAAGGCATCCGTAGAGGCTGGGTCGGCGGCAATCGCATGATCCAGCGCCGCCAGAGCCCCCTTCTTGTCTCCCTTGGCCCAAAGGGCGCTCGCCTCCAGGAGCAGTTGTTGAACTCTCTCGGCTCGTTCTTGTTTCGCCTCCGGGGTCTGTTCCATGCGGTGCCTGGCAAGTGCGGCAAAAGCGCCGTTCGGATATTGGCTCAGATACACCTGAAAATCATCCGGATTGGTGCTGTCTTCGATTGATTTCCAAAGCACAATCTCGGCTTGTGTGGTTGTGGACTCAGTCGTCGAGTCAGCTGCCGCGGAAGCGCGTCCTGCAGGTGCGAAGGCTCCTAATTCCGCAGCGAAGCATTGGCGGCGCACACCACGCAGCCCCTCCTCTTTATTCACCGGCGCTCGGTCAATTGCTTCGCTCAACCTGTCTGCTGCTTCTTCGTAGTGCTTCAGGTTCATCAGTGCACCACCGGCCAGTGCGTAGCCCTCCCAATCTTTTGTGTCGAGCTTGATCGCCTGCTCGCCGCTGGCGAGAGCTTGGTCCGGGTGCCCCGTCTGCAGCTGCGCTTTGCCCTGCTGGATGAGGTTGTTGTACCCGGCTGCGGATTGTGCGGAGGCAGCGACGCCGCAGGAAAAAACGGCGACGCAGAAAATCAACTGAGCCAGATGTTTCATTTCGTTCCCCCGGCTGAGGAAGCGCTATTTGCGGCCTGCGCGGCCTGTGCTTTAGCGATCTCATCCTGCACGTAAATACGTGTTGTTGGGAAATCCGCGATTGCCGCCTGGAGAAACATCATGTATGGCGAATCGAACTTTGGGCTGCCAAAACGGTACCGCTTCCCCTGATCGTCATAGACACTGAAGGTATCTCCCTGACGTCCACCCTCGTCCTTGACCGCGACTGCGGATCGTGGAGACGAGAACTCAAGCTTACCCTTGTTGCTTTGATACGCGACATTTTGATCCGTGACGTAGATCTTGCCCGATGAACAGACGTCATAGACTCCACCAACACCAAATCCCATCCATGCTGTTTTCGCTTGGATGCAGTAATACCCCACGTCAAAACTGAGCGCCGGCTGCCCCTGATACTGGTCGACTGCGGCAATACCATACATAGGCTCGGGATTATGATGTTTGACCTGTGCGAAGGTCCCATTCGGCAGAAGGATGACTTGCGTCCCGTCCTTCAATTTGCCGACCTTGGCTGCCTCCAATCCCGTTTTCTGCCATGCCGCGGCGGCTTGCTGGGCCTTTGCATCTTCGGCCGAGGCTTCGGCCTGCTGTTTGGTTTCATTTAGGCGCCGCTGGGCCATCGCCGCAAACGCTCCGTTCGGGTATTGATTGAGGTAGGTTTGAAAATCCTCCGGATTGGTGCTGTTCTCAATCGTCTTCCACAGCACGATCTCGGCCTGCGTGGTTGTGGCTTCTGGCGCGGAGGAGCTGGCCGCTGCCGGTGCCGAAGCGGACGAAGGCGGCGGATTGCCCGACTCTGCAGCGAAGCATTGCCGGCGCAGTCCGCTCAAACCAGCTTGCTTGTCCTGCGGCGCGCGCTCAATAGCATCCGTCAGACGATTGATGGCCTCGTCGTAGCGCTTCAGGTTCATCAACGCGCCGCCAGCGAGAGCGTAGCCTTCCCAGTTCCTTGCGTCGAGCTTAATCGCCTGCTCGCCCGTGGCCAGCGCCTCGTCGGCATGGCCGGCCTGCAACTGCGCTTTGCCCTGCTGGATTAGCGCCTCATAGCCCGATAGGGATTGGCCGTAGGCCGCTACAACACAGCAGCAGATGACAACACATTTTAGAATCGTTCCGTTCTTCATGGTTCCGTACCTGCACGTTGATGGATTGCCCTACCGAGATCCTTTATCGGCTTCCGAAAGCTCTGTATGCCAAGCATCGTTTTTTCGATGGCAAGAGATCGCTGATCGCTATTTATCCAGTGATATCTGCCACGCGACAATTGATTTTAGGACGTTATACGGGATGTCTTCTGGAACTGACCTTCCGTCGATCACAATCGTAGGCACAGAGCTTATGGCTAAATTCGTAGCTAGCTGCACTGATTCGTCTACCGCAGCTCTGGCCGCGGGTGACTTCGCGCACGCCCAGACCTGATCCTGTTCTACGCCGGATGCCTTTACCGCCTTTTGAAGAACCTTCCAATCTGTCCGAGTCTCGAAATTCTGGTTTGAACTGAAAATTGCGTCAATATACTTGAAGAACGTCGCGGCTCCATTCTGCTCGCTAATACAGGTTCCGATCAGTGCCGCAGTGAGCGCCATTGGGTGGACCGTTGCCAGAGGGTATGCCTCAACCACAAATCGCGCTTGTGGAAAATCCTTCTGCAGATTTTTGAAAATTGAATGTCCAGCTCTGCATGGGAGACAGGTGAAGTCGGTAAACTCGACGATCTGAAGTCGCGAGTCTTTCGGACCAATTGCCGGGCCGTTCGCGCGCTTTCGAATTACTGCGTCTGTCCTCTCGAACGGATGGGCTCCGAAATCAAGTGTCGTGCCGTTTGTTGTTACGTGCTCTCCATCTGCACTGAGTGTGAGCGTCAACTTGGTGACTTGACCATTGCCCTGCTCGCCAACCAAAACCGTAATTTGGCTCCCGTCGGACGAAGCCGTCTTTTCAATTGACCAGACCTCCCACACGCGGTTCGGATCATACCCCCAGTAATCATGAAGAAATTCATCTACCTCCGCTACCGATGGCGTTTTACTCGTAAAATTTGCTGAATCTGTTGGCGGGAATGGCAGCATCTTCGTCTCCATTCCCAGGGTATTTAAGCGATCATGCGCCAAGGTGGCGTAGACTCCATTTGGAAATTGCTTCAAGTAATCTGAGAAATCACGAGGATTCGTGCTGTTCTCAATCGACTTCCACAGCACGATCTCGGCCTGCGTCGTTGTAGCTTCGGTAGCCGGTGAAGTCGGGGCCGGGGTCGGCGATGCGGATGCAGGTGCGGGAGCGCCAGACTCCGTCGCGAAGCATTGCTTGCGCAGCTCATTCAGGCCAGCCTGCTTATCCTGCGGGGCGCGTTCTATCGCGTCAGTGAATCGGCTG
>JASIJX010000598.1 GCA_030049955.1 Acidobacteriaceae bacterium | reverse complement strand
ACGGGTTTGACCCGTCGCAGGTGTAACAACGACTTAGGGTTATCTGCTTTTTGAAGCGTGCAAATCTGTGCACTGATTGCAGGAGAAGAGCAGGCAGGATGGGTCCGGGCATGGACATTTATAGCGGCAAATCATTGGCCAATCATTGCTCCGGGCACAGCTGAGCTTGTGCTGGTGGCATCGGTCACGGTGCGATTTTCAGCCCGGGGATTCTCCACACGTCTCCGCTATCGGCCTCGCGGCCGATGGCACGGGCAAGTAAACAACCCGGCTACGCTGATTGTTCACAGTCCTTAGACGCGGAAGTAATCGGCGCGCCAGCTCCGAATGCGTTCCTTGATCTGCTTGCGCGTCAGGTTGTGCTCGAGCGCCTGTTTGGCCAGTTGCACCACTTCGTCATCGGCAGCAAAGCGCAGCCCGATCAACTGGTCTTCGGTCAACCGGTAGATCTGCGAGTGCCATTCGGCCGGCGCCAGCGCCTGCAGCCGCAACCGCTCTTCGAGCCGGATTACCCGGTCCTGCACCTTGAGCGGATACAGCCGCACTTTGAACGTGAGCACCAGTGCGGCAACGGAGAGAACCAGCAGCCAGGCCGCATGAAAGTGCGGATGCCGCACCAGGTACACAATTGCGATCACCAGGTTGGCAAACAGGACGGGCCCCAGGAACATGTGGAAGAGAGGATCGAGTCGGGCGTGGGATTTGAGAGTCTGCGGAACCTTCTTACTCATGCGCAGCCTTGCTTTCCTTCAGGCCGGAGTCTGCGCCGAGAGCTTCCTTGACGGCCGGAACGGACGCAGCGCCAGTGGCCTGGTTGCCGGCGCCAGCCGCATTTTCCGCGGGCGCAGCCGAGCCTGTCAATGCTCCCAGATTGTCCGGCCCAACCACCTCTGGATGCTTGGGCACCAGGTGGTAACGCCCGCGCACAAAATAATCCACAAAGATGCCGCCAGCCAGATACGGATTCAGCAGCGTCAGCGGAACTGCGTACTCAGTTGTCGAAAACGACTCTGCAATGTCCTTCGTGGAGTGACTGCGCCAGCGGTAGCCGGGAATCTGCGGAATCTCGAGCACCGCCAGGTGAATTTCGGGGTGCTTCTTGCCGTAGCGCTCCAGCTTGTAAGCAATCTGCTTGGGCGTCGTTACTCCCGCATCCGGGAAAATGCTGCGGTGGAAAGTATGCGGGAAGTAGATGTTCAGCACGATGCGCGCAAAGTCTGCGCAGTTGCGGAACAGCATATGAAAATGCGACCGGTTGCGGTCGTCGTTCAGCTGGGCAATCAGAGCATTGTCCTGGTCCGGGGTCGTGTCGAAGCGGAAGGCGTAGATGCGCCGCTCGTAAGCGGAGCCGATCAACTGCGTCCACCCGTCGCGCACCAGGCTGCTGCCTGCCTGATCCAGCCCGATGGGCTCAAAGTGCTGCTCACGATACTGATTTCGCATGGCGACCACCGTATCGCGGTCCACATGCGCGGGCACATCGCCGGTGTTTTCCACCGAATAGAGATAGGGGACCAGCGGAATTGCAACCCAGTCGTATCCGTCCACGCCCTCATAGCGCGAGATGACCACGCCCAGCTCGCCGGGGTGGCAGCGCCGCAGTTTCAGCGGCGTTTCGGCGCATACGTTAGCAAGGTAAATGGCATTGTGGCCGGTGGGATTGATGGTGCCGTACAGGCCGTAGGGCTCCTCCATCAGCAGCGCGGCCTGCCCCCTGCAGTGGACTGGGGCGAGTGCCGGCAGAGTAAGGAGAAAAAGGAGTGAGATACGTGGCAATCGCTTCAGAACCATCCGGATCTCCGGGGGATAACCTCTTCTCTCTCTTAGTATGCGGGAAAGCTGGTAAAGGTTAGATGAACCAAAAAGATTTTGGTCGCACTTCAAAGGGGACGTTCAGCCCGGCCGCGGGGCATTCCCTGATCGACGGTCTTAACCCCTTTTTTATGGAAATGTTGCGCCTGGCTAAACCGGTGCAATGCCCTAAGATGCTGTGGAGGACATTTCCCGATGATTTCTGCATGGAAGGGACATCTGCGGATACCGGTCTCCTTGCTCGCTTTTTATTCGCTTATTTTTTTTGCCGGCCATGTCGCAGCGCAGCGCACGAGTGAATTCGACCGCGCGGCCGACGCCCTGCCTCAGGACTCCCGGACCATCGTTGATCGGCTGATGAGCCTGCGCGAATTGCCCGATGGGCCGTGGAAGTTTCACACGGGCGACCTGCCGCACGGCGAAGACCCGGCTCTCGATGACAACAGTTGGCCTGCCATGGCCGCCGGTGCTACTGCACCGAATGAAGCCGTGTGGTTCCGGCAGACCGTTCAGGTTCCTCCGTCGCTCAACGGGTACGATTTGACCGGCGCGCGCATCTGGATCCAGTTCCACGCCGACGCCAATGGCCCGGTGCCGCAGATCATTTATGTCAACGGCCGCCGCGTCGCGCTGGGCGACGACCTTGAGCCCATTGTTCTGTTCGATAGAGCGCAGCCGGGCGACAAGGCTCTAGTCGCAGTCAAGCTCCTGCACACGGTCGATACCAAGCGCATTGACGGCGCCACGCTGCGCATCGATTTTCCTGAGGGCCGGCCCAATCCGGTTGATCTCGGCGAACAATTTCTCGCCGCCGCCGATCTTTTGCCCTCGCTCGCGCCCGGCGACGCCGAGCCCATGGCTACGCTGAATCGCGCCATCCATGCCGTCGATATCGCGGCTCTGGACGATAATGACCAGAACAATCAGCACAACCAGCAGGCTTTCGATGCCAGTCTTAAAACGGCGCACGGCCAGCTGGAAGCGCTCAGACCCCTGCTCAGCAAGGCCAGCTTCCATCTTGACGGAGACGCGCACATCGACGCCGCGTGGCTGTGGCCGTGGACCGAAACTGTGGGAGTAGTCAAGAACACCTTCTCGACCGCGCTGCAGCTCATGTATGAGTATCCGGGTTACACCTTCACGCAGTCGGCCGCGGCGTACAACGAGTGGATGGCGCGCGATTACCCCGACATCAACGACCAGATCAAGCAGCGCATCAAGGAAGGCCGCTGGGAGATCGTCGGCGGCATGTGGGTTGAGCCGGACCTGAACATGCCTGATGGAGAATCGCTGGTGCGGCAATTGCTCGTGGGCAAGCGCTGGTATGAGCACGAGTACGGCGTCGATGTTCGCGTCGGCTGGAATCCGGACTCATTCGGATATTCGTGGCAGCTTCCGCAGATCTACAAAAAGAGCGGCGTCGATTATTTCGTGACGCAGAAGATGGCGTGGAACGATACCAACCAACTCCCGTTCAAGCTGTTCTGGTGGGAGTCGCCGGATGGATCGAAGGTGCTGACCTATTTTCCGCACGATTACGTCAACCTCACGCTCAATCCTGTGCGGCTTTCTGAGGACCTGAAGAACGGGCGTAAATTTTCGCCCGGCCTCACTGAACTGCTCGACCTCTACGGCGTGGGCGACCACGGCGGCGGACCCACGCGCGCCATTTTGGACGAGGGTTACCACTGGAAGAATCCCGGTCCGGCGGCGATTGCGGCGAACGGCGGCGCGCCGGTGACGCCGAAGTACCATTTCGGCTCGGCGCAGTCGTTCTTTTCTACGGTCGAGAAGGAGATCGCACCAGAAAGCAAGACGTGGAACTATCAGTCGATTCCGGATTACCAGGAGCCGGCGCCGGTCGCCGGCAAGATCGCGATTCCGACTTGGGACAGCGAGCTTTATCTCGAATATCACCGCGGTGTTTTTACCACGCAGGCCCGGCACAAGCACAACATGCGAACTGCCGAAGAGGAGATGTTGAACGCCGAAAAGTGGTCGTCGCTCGCGTGGCTCGACGGCGCGAAATATCCGGGCGATCAGCTTACTGAGGACTGGAAGAAGGTGCTCTTCAACCAGTTCCA
>JASIJX010000597.1 GCA_030049955.1 Acidobacteriaceae bacterium | reverse complement strand
CGCGCCCAGGTGTCGCATGCCGTTGACGTGGGCACCTTGAACTGGAATTTTTCGTAGCCCGAGTAGGGCATGTCGCGGCGCAGGTCCCAGTCAATGCCGGAGGCGCGCAGCGGGGGCCCGGTTACGCCCAGCGCGACGGCGTCTTCAGGTGATAAGTAGCCCACGCCTTTGAGCCGATTCATGAATATGGGATTTCCGGTGAGAAGGTTCGAATACTCGTCGATCTTCTCAGGGAAGGTCTTGATGAAGTTCTGCACCCGGTCAAACCAGCCGAGTGGCGGCTCCATGGAGAGGCCGCCGATGCGGAAGTAGCTGGTCATCATGCGCTGGCCGGCGACGGCTTCAAACAGGCGCAGAATTTCTTCGCGCTCGCGGAAGGTGTAGAGGAAGACGGTGAGCGCGCCGATGTCCATCGCGTGCGTGCCCAGCCAGATGAGGTGCGAGTTCAGACGGCTGAGCTCGGTGAGCAGCACGCGGATCCATTGCGCCCGCTCAGGGATCTCAAGGCCGAGCAGTTTTTCGACAGCCAGGCAGTAGCATAGGTTGTTCGAGAGCGGATCAAGGTAGTTGATCCGGTCCGTGAGCGGAATGACCTGCTGGTAGAACTTGGCTTCGCAGGTCTTCTCGATGCCGGTATGCAGGTAGCCGATCTCCGGACGCACATGCAAGATGGTTTCGCCGTCGATTTCGACGACGAGGCGCAGAACGCCGTGCGTGGCCGGGTGCTGCGGGCCCATATTGAGGACCATGTGCTGGCCGCCGAGATTGGTGATCTCGGGCGTTTGAATGGACGACATCAGCGGTAGCCCTCCACCGGGTAATCCTTGCGCAGGGGATGGCCCTTCCAGTTGTCGGGCATCATGATGCGGCGCAGGTCGGGGTGTTCCTCGAAGCGTATGCCGAACAGGTCGAAGACTTCGCGCTCGAAGTAGTTTGCCGCCGGCCAGAGCTGCGTGATGGAAGGAATGGACGGATCGGGCTCATCGACCAGGACGCGCAGCCGGACATATTGCTTCATGCTGTGCGAGAGCAGGTGATAGCTGAGCTGGAAGCGCGGCGTGGCGGGATACCAGTCGACTGCGGTCAGGTCGTCGAAGAAGTTGTAGCCGGCATCGCGCAGTGTCGCGGAAGCGGTGCGAATGAGCTCGGGCGGGACGGTGAGCGTAAGCTCATTGCGATCGAATTTTGCGTCGGTAAGGGCTTCGGGGTTCCAGGCCAGGACGGCTTTGATGGCAGGGTGCTCGCCCATAGCATCGAGGACGGCTTGCCTGCCCAGCAGCGTTGCAACTTCAGTCATCCAATCGGTCCGCCTTCTCGAGATAAAGGTCTGTTTTTGAGAGCCGCGCAACTGAAACGAATATTCGGAGAACTTTCAAAGGTCCGCTCTGTCCTGGCTCCAGTTAAGGACACCTTTGCGGACGATATAGTAGAGGCCGACGGCAACGAAGCCGAGGTACACCAGCATCTCCCAGAAGCCGAAGAGCCGCGAGCCGGTAATAGCCGGAAGCTTGCGGTAAATAATCGCCCAGGGCATGAGGAAGACCGCTTCCACGTCGAACAGGATGAAGATCACGGCGACCATGTAAAAGCGGACGCTGAAACGGCCGCGCGCGTCGCCGACGGGCTCAATGCCGCTTTCATAGGTGGAAAGCTTGACTGCGTTGTATCGATGCCCCTTAAGCCGGGAAGCTGTGACCATGCCGGCGCCAAGCAACAGCGCGAATACGATCTGCATCAACAGCGGAAGATATTGCCAGTGGTAAGGGACCATCGCCGTCCAGTCCGAAAATCGATTCAGTGTGAGATTTCGAAGGCGGCAATAGAGTCATCCTTCGAAAAACTTCTCTGGTTTGAGCTTAGGTTTTCTCCCCTCACCCGTCAAGGCGCACGAGTTTGCCATTGCGCGGAGGAAAGAGAGTTCCGAGTCACTGCGATTCGGGCAGCGAACCTGGCTGAGGATTGGATTGGCGTAGGGTACGTTGGTCATCTGTTTAAGGGTTTCTAAAGAACCGAAGAATGGAATGAGGACAAGCAAATGACTGCCACGACTACAACAGCATTTCCGATTGCGGGATCCGCAACCGCAGGAGCCGTTGGCGACGCACGCGTGCGGCGGCGCATCTCGCCCGAAGCGGGCCGCGCGCTCGAAATTCTTGGGCATGCGATTGAGTACCTGACGGACGAGTATGTGTATCGCGGCGGATCGTTGTCCGTGCAAGATGGCGAGTTGCAGGCGGTGCAGTTACTGATGGCGCTTAACCGGCAGATTTATTTCGAGTGTTCCGTGGCGCCTACGTTCGCGGAGCGGTGCCGGGAGATATGGCGGTTGCGCCCGCGGACGGCGTAGACGATACGGATTCCTGATCGGAAGCAATAAAGCGCAGCGGTTCGGCCGCTGCGCTTTATTTGTGCGAAATAGCAAATTACTGGCCGAAGGTGAGGACGGCGAACAGAAGCAGCCAGGCGACGCCCATGGCGTGCCAGAACCAGGCCGTGGCGTCGACGGCAATCTGGCGGTGATCGACGCGTTTGAGCCAGCGGAGCATGAACAGGCATGCGATCAGCGCGATGACGCCGAGGGTCAGGTGCGCCGCGTGCAGGCCGGTGATGAGATAGAAGAAGTAACTGGCCGGAGTAGCCCAGCGGTCAAAGGTAAAGCCTTCGGCGGTCAGTTGCTTCCAGGCGATCGCCTGGCCGGTGAGAAACATCAGGCCGAGAACAAGCGTGGCGGCCAGCCACGGCAGCGTTCGGCGCAGCGCCGGCCGGCCCAGGCCGAGCCATTCTTCGAGCACGTCGATTTCGCGAAAGATATGCCACCGGGCCAGTTCCATCGTAATGATACTGACCATGAGAATAGCGGAATTGAGGAAGAGAATGGGCGGCATAAGCACGGGACGCCAGTCACCTACCTGGCGCAGTGTGTGCGGATCCATGTGCGTGCCGGCCTGGCGCGCATAGAAGAGTACGACCAGAGCGACGAAAAACATCATGTCGCCGGCCAGAGCACAGAAGACGAAGGCGCGGACCTTGTTCAGCAGCTCGCGGGGGCCGTGATGCGCATTTTTCCAATCGTCGTCCCCACCCCCGCCACCGCCGCCTGTGGGCCGTCGATCAACCGGCGGTTTGCCGCCAATGCCCGGCGATTTCCGTTCCGTCTCGACCGTGCTGGGAGTAAAGATCAGTGGCATAAGAACCGGCTCCCGTCGATGAAATTGAGCTTACACCCAATCCGGTTGGACGCACCGCCAATCGAAAGAGGATGCCGAAATATGGGGGAGGGGAATTTCATCGGATGAAGGCCGCAACGCCTCAGCGCGCGACGCTTCTCGTTTTGTTACCTTTGGATGCGTTGCGAAAGCGATTGGGTGACCATATTGACAAAAAGCCTGTGGATTCGCCGGTCATGCGATAGTTCGGGATGGAATGTGGCAGCCATGATCCGGTTCTCACGCACCAGCGTGGGCGAGCCATCGCGAAACGCAAGCGGTTCAACACCGGGGCCGATGTGAGCAATGCGCGGCGCGCGGATAAAGACCATTTCGAGGGGCTCGCCGCCGAGCGAACTGGGCCCTGCGAGAATCGCCGAGTCGATCTGGCGGCCGTAAGCGTTGCGTTCCACAGCGACATCGAGTGCGCCGAGCGAGCGCTGGGCGGGATTGCGGACTTCACGAGCCAGAAGAATCGCTCCGGCGCAGGTGCCGAAGACCGGCTTGGTTGAGCAGAACTCGCGAAGCGGATCGAAGAGGCCGCGGCGCTCGAGGAATTTAAGCATCGTAGTGGATTCGCCGCCGGGAAGGACGAGGCCGTCGATCGAGTTGAGCTCCTCCGGCGTGCGGACTTCCGACGGCTGCGCGCCGGCTTCAGCCAGAGCGTTGGCGTGGGCGGCGTAGTCGCCCTGGATGGCGAGGACGCCGATCCTGGGCGGATGGGCGGGGGCTTTCGGCGGAATTGCAGATGAGGCGGAAGAATCTTTCATTGTTTCGACTTAGGTCCCCAATGCTCATCAGGGGCTAAAGCCCGTGCTTTTGTGGAGCGTTTACGGCACGACTGAAGTCGTGCCCTGATACAAAACAGGAGCCGAATCGCACTTTGCGCCGAAGGCGCGCCCGCCTGAACGGCCAGTTCACCAGCCGCGGGTTTGGAGCATTTCCTTCTCTTCGATGGCCGCGGCGGCGAGACCCTTCATCGTGCCCGTCACCTGCTC
>JASIJX010000095.1 GCA_030049955.1 Acidobacteriaceae bacterium | reverse complement strand
CCCTGCGTGCGCTGCCCGGTCTTGGACGAGACCGTCTTCTTGACCACGCGCACGTGCTCGACCAGCACCGTTCCCTTGTCGGGGATGGCGCGCAGCACGCGGCCGCGCTTGCCGCGGTCGGAACCCGTCAGCACCTCAACCGTATCATTGCGATGAATCAACATACTCGGCATAAAAATCTCCAAAACAGCCACTAGGTTCAAGCTGCTCTTACACCACTTCCGGCGCCAGCGAAGCAATCTTCAGAAACTTCTTCTCGCGCAGCTCGCGGGCCACCGGGCCGAAGACGCGCGTACCCACCGGCTCGTGATCGTCGCCGATCACCACGGCAGCGTTCTCGTCAAAACGGATATAGGTTCCGTCGCGGCGCCGGTGCTCCTTGCGCGTGCGAACAATGACCGCCTTCACGACCTTGCCCTTCTTCACCGTGCCGTCGGGCGATGCTTCCTTTACCGCCGCCGTCACCACGTCGCCGAGACCGGCCTTCACGCCCAGCCCGCCGCCCAGCGGCAGAATCACCTGCAGCTTGCGCGCGCCGGAGTTGTCGGCCACCGCGAGCATGGTTCTCATTTGCACTGCCATGGTTTTCTTCTCCAGAAACAGCTACCAGCTTCTAGCTGCTAGCTCCTAGCTTCGCCTTGCCCTGTCCACTTTCGCCGCCTCGCCACCAATTGGCTAGAGGCTGTTTTTAGCTCACCGGCTCGTGGGCCGTGTCTTCCACCTGCGCCAGCGTCGAACGGCGCACAATCTCTTCGAGCGACCACCGCTTCAGCTTGCTCAACGGCCGCGTCTCGCGGATGCGCACCATATCGCCCAGCCGCGCCGAATTCTGCTCGTCGTGCGCGTAGAACTTCTTGGTCGTGCGCACGATCCGCTTGTACTTGCGGTGCGCCTTACGCATTTCCACCGCGACTACGATGGTCTTCTGCATCTTGGTCGAGACCACCTGGCCGACCTTCTCGTTGCGCCTTGATATGGGCGTCGCCGTCGGCGTTGCCGCGGGCGCCTGTCCCTGATTCGGAGATTGCTTCTCTGCCGCCGTCATTTACCGGCTCCCTTCGCTTTGCTCGCCTTTGCTTTGCTCAATCTGCCCGTTGTCGCCTTCTTTGCCGCGGTCTTCTTCGGCGCAGTTTTCTTTGGCGCAGACTTTTTCGCTGCCGGCGCAGCCTGCTTCGCCCGGCGCGGCTTCTTCTCCGCGGCTGCCTCGGCCTCCGCGGCCTGTGTCATTTCGCCCTGCGTCTTTTGGTTATCGATGCCCAGCTCGCGCTCGCGGGCAATGGTCTTGATCTGCGCAATCTCCTTGCGCAGCAGGCGAAGCTTCTTCACGCCATCGTTCTGACCCATCGACACCTGGAAGCGCAGCCGGAACAGTTGCTCGGCCGTCGTCTTCTCGTGGTGCGTGAGCTCTTCATCGCTCAAACTACGAATCTTCTGGAGTTCCATAATCCTTAGCTCCTAGCTTCTAGCTTCTAGCTCTGTCCTGCGCATGCACATCCTTACGAATCAGCACGACAGAGCTAGAAGCTAGAGGCTAATGGCTGTCTTTCTACGCCTCGGCCGCAACCTTCTCAACGCCCGGCCGCTGCACGAACTTGGTCTTCAGCGGCAGCTTGTTGGCAGCCAGGCGCATCGCCTCCGCGGCCACATCCGGCGCCACCCCCTCCATCTCGAAGAGAATCTTGCCCGGCCGCACGACAGCTACCCAGTGGTCCAGCGCGCCCTTGCCCGAGCCCATTCGGACTTCGGCCGGCTTCTTGGTAATCGGCTTATCCGGGAACAGACGAAGCCAGATCTTGCCGCCGCGCTTGATGAATCGCGTCATCGCGATACGGCTGGCCTCGATCTGCCGGTCGGTGATGTATCCGCACTCCAGCACCTTCAGCCCGTACTCACCGAACGCAAGCGAGGAGCCGCGCCACGCCTTGCCGCGGCGCTTGCCCTTCTGCTGCTTGCGGAACTTCACCTTCTTTGGCATCAACATAACGAAACCCTCGAAAACCAGGGAACAGGGATCAGGGAACAGGGATCAGTTTTCAAGATCCTTGCCCCGCCTGTTTCCGGGCACATCCAACACATCCAAACTGCTCATGGCTGAAATCCAGCAACCGGGGTCTTCCTGTTCCCTGACCCCTGATCCCTGTTCCCTGCCTTTAAAACACTCCCGACGAAGTCCCCGCCGGCTGCTGGCGCCGCTTCTGCTCGTAGATATCGCCGCGGTAGATCCACACCTTCACGCCGATCACGCCGTAGGTCGTGTTGGCTTCCGTAAATCCATAATCGATATCGGCGCGCAGCGTGTGCAGCGGCAGACGGCCCTGCAGGTACCACTCGGAGCGCGCAATCTCATTGCCGTTCAGACGGCCCGAGACGCGCACCTTGATGCCCTTGCAGCCGAAGCGCAGCGCCGAGTCCACGCTCTTGCGCATCGCCCGGCGGAAGCTCACGCGCTTCTCAAGCTGCAGCGCAATGTTCTCGCTCACCAGCTGCGCGTCGAGCTCCGGCTTGTTCACTTCGATGATGTCGATGAACACGTCGCGGCTGGTGCGCTTGCCGAGCTCGGCCTTCAGCTTCTCAATCTCCGCGCCCTTGCGGCCGATCACGATACCCGGACGCGCGGTGCGGATGAGAAAGCGCAG
>JASIJX010000596.1 GCA_030049955.1 Acidobacteriaceae bacterium | reverse complement strand
AAAAAAGAGCCGCTCAACATACTTTTTCTGATGTGCGATCAGTACCGGCCAGACGCCTTGGCCTGCTATGGGGATCCGTATGCAATCACTCCTGCGCTGGACAGGCTCGTTAAGGAGGGCGTGAGCTTTCGTCAGACTTACTGTCAAGCTCCAATTTGCGTAGCGTCGCGCAATTGTATCTTAACCGGACGATATGCTCACTCCACCGGAGTTGTGACGAATGGCTTTTTAGCCAACACCAGCCAAGTCTCATATGCGCAACACCTGCGCGCCAGAGGTTATTTGGCGGCATGTTTTGGCAAGCTCCATACTCCCGGGCGCGAAGCACAGGATTGGGACATAGCGGAGATTGAAGATGAGCCGTATCGCGGCACGGACGACGATGACCTTTTGCCCCAACTGTTTCACACACAGGGACAGCTTCGTCTGGGTGCGCCTTCTCCTCTTTCGGAGACGGAAACGCAAGAGTGGAAAGCCGTGCAGGAGACTATCAAATTTCTAAAAGCGAGTCATGATCGGCCATGGCTGGTGCAGTGCTCGCTTTTGAAGCCGCATCCGCCATTGCAGCCACCTGAGCGTTACTGGAAGATGATTGATCGCTCGAAGCTGCAGATTCCAAGTCGGCGCTACCCTGCGAACGATCTTGCCGACGCCAATCCCCGCTACTGGAAGGCGATGCAAGTTAGGGGGCTGGATCACCTGACCGATGAGCAGGTGCGCGATGCGATGCAGGGCTACTACGGCAATCTTGCCTTTGACGATTATCTGCTGGGAATGGTGCTGAAGCAGCTGGATGACTCCGGACTGCGCGAAAACACGCTCGTCATTTTCACGGCTGATCATGGCGAGATGCTGGACGATCACCGGTTGTGGACGAAGATGGTGTTCTTTGACGGGTCGGTCCGGATTCCGATGGTGATGCGATTGCCGGGAGTGATCGACGGTGGACGACAGCACCAAGCACTGGTCGAGCATATCGATCTTTTCCCCACAATGATGGAGCTGCTTGGGGTTGACACGCCAGCCTCAGCACAAGGACGTTCCTTTCTCGGATTGGCGCGGGGTAAGGCAAACAAGCATAAAGACGTTGTATACAGCGAGTTCCCCAATGTGCCTATGTATCTTGCTGATGGAACATACAATCCGAGCAGAATGCAGTTTGACGGGCGCTACAAGGTTGTCGATAACGGACCAGCCATCGACCCCGAATTATACGACCATCGTCGTGACCCGCTCGAAATCACCAACCTCTGCCACAACTCCGAGGAGCAGGCGCGGCTTAAAAAGATGCTCGCGGACTTGCGCTCGTGGGCCACACATGATGTCGTGCCGTTACAACCTAGCCGCGATGCAGTGACAAAGAGAGATGAATAACCTTAGTCGTCGGCTAGATCCAAGTTAGGTAGGAATCGAGACATCGTTAAGTATGGCGCCGATCCCAAGAATTTGATGATCTGCACCGTTCTCTAAAGAGTAGGCTCTTTGAATGCTATTGTCGATCGACGTTCTCTTCTGGAATAAGTTGTTTGGCCTTAAATGGATTTATAACAGTTTGATTGTTATGCCAGGACTTGACGAGAAGTTACTTATGAAATCCGAGGAACGATAAGGCGATGATCAATCATTGGCGAAACACTCTCTTGGCTTTAGCGGTTTATTCGATGGGGACACTTTCTTCTGTATTGCATGCCCAGACCAAATTTCCCTACCAGGACCCTTCGCTGCCGGTCAAGACTCGCGTCGATGATCTCGTCTCGCGCATGACTCTCGCGGAGAAGGTTTCGCAGATGATGAACGATTCTGCGGCGATCCCGCGACTCGGAGTGCCGCAGTACGACTGGTGGACCGAGGGGCTGCACGGCGTCGCGCGATCACCTGCGACAACATTTCCTCAGGCTATTGGCATGGCTGCAACCTGGGATGCGCCTTTGCTTGGCAACATCGCCAGCACAATTTCGACCGAGGCCCGCGCCAAGTACAACCAGGCAATTCGCGAGAACATTCGCACCAAATCCTTCGGTCTGACTATCTGGTCTCCGAACATCAACATTTTCCGCGATCCTCGCTGGGGGCGCGGACAGGAAACGTATGGAGAGGATCCATACCTGACGAGCCGCCTCGCCGTCGAGTTTGTGCGTGGCCTGCAGGGCAACAACCCTCGTTATCTGAAGACGATCTCAACTCCCAAACACTTCGTGGTACACAGCGGGCCGGAGTCGGGACGGCATCGCTTCAATGTGAATCCTTCGCCGCATGATCTAGAAGACACCTATCTACCCGCATTTCGCGCAGCCCTCATGGAAGGTAAAGCGGACTCAATGATGTGCTCGTATAACGCAATCAATGGCGTACCATCGTGTGCGAATGAGCTACTCGCCAGCGTCGTCCGCAAAGACTTTGGGTTCCGCGGATTCATTACATCCGACTGCGACGCTATCCTCGATTTTTATTCGCCAACCGGGCATAATTACTCGCCGGATGCGGCCCACGCAGCCGCGACCGCTGTCCTGGCAGGCACAGATACCGATTGCGGCCACGCTTATGAAGCGTTGCCGCAGGCTGTGAAAGAAGGGTTGATCTCTGAGAAAGACATCGATGTGACCGTAAAGCGTCTGTTTAGCGCGCGATTTCGGCTTGGGATGTTCGATCCGGACAAGGATGTACCGTTTAGCCAGATTCCGTATAGCGTAGTCGACTCGCCGAGTTATCGTGAGCAGGCCCTGCAGGCCGCGCGCGAATCGATGGTGCTGCTAAAGAACGAGGGGCATCTGCTTCCGCTAAAAAATGTTCACACTATCGCTGTAGTGGGACCGAATGCGGTAGATCTTGCGGCGATTGAAGGTAACTACAATGCAATTCCATTGCACCCGGATTTCCCCCTTGATGGTATCGAGGCGGCGTTCCCGAAGGCGCGCATCCTCTATCGCCAGGGTTCGCCGTATGTTGCCGGATTTCCAGTGCCGGTCCCGCGCAGTGCGCTGCTCCCTGTTCAAGGTTCGGCTGTTTTGGGGCTCAAGGGAGAGTATTTTGCCAACGCTACCTTTTCTGGAAACCCCGCACTGATTCGGATTGACAAGCAGATTGACTTTGACTGGGCTGCGGCGAATCCCGCCCCAGGCGTGCCGGCGGACGACTTTGGCGTACGCTGGACCGGCGCCATCTCAGTGCCGAGGGCAGGCGATTATCCGATGGAAGTATCGCTCGTGCACTGCAATCCTTGCCAAGATCGCGAAGCGTTTACGGTCTGGCTTGACGGCAAGCAGGTGGCCACCTATGCGAGCAATGCAGCAGCTGAACATAGGCGCAACGACACGCCTGTTTTTCACCTGAAATTTGCTGATACGAAGCCGCATGCATTGCGTCTCGATTACTCGCATCATTCACCTCTGTTTGGGGCAGGACTGGCGCTGAATTGGATTCCTCCGGTCGATGTGCTGCGGAAACGTGCTGTTGAAATCGCGCGGCAAGCAGACGTGGTGATTGCAATTATGGGAATTTCACCAAACCTCGAAGGCGAAGAAATGCCCATTGATGTCCCGGGCTTCGACGGCGGCGATCGAACTGCGATCGACCTTCCTGAACCGCAACAGCAGCTTCTGCATGCGTTGTCTGCAACCGGCAAGCCGCTCGTCCTGGTGCTGATGAATGGCAGCGCACTTGCTGTCGACTGGGCGCAGCAGCATGCACAAGCGATTCTCGAAGCGTGGTATCCGGGCGAGGCCGGCGGGGAGGCAATCGCCGATACGCTGGACGGGACGAATGATCCAGGCGGCAAACTGCCGGTCACCTTCTATGCGTCACTAGAGCAGTTATCGAGTTTCACGGATTACTCGATGGAGAACCGCACCTACCGTTACTTCCGCGGCAAGCCGCTTTATGGGTTTGGTTATGGCTTGAGCTATACCAACTTTGAGTATCGAGATGTGCGGCTCTCGACAGCAAAGCTGGAAGCTGGCAGCCCGTTCACGGTGGAAGCCGATGTGCACAACACGGGAGCTGTCCCTGGAGATGCAGTGGTGGAACTCTACCTGACGCCGCCACAAAACGAAGTTAATCCTCTGCACGAGCTTGAGGGCTTCCAGCGTGTACATCTCGGAGCACGAGAGTCAAGGCATGTGCGATTTATGCTTGACCCGCGCCAGCTTAGCCTGGTCGATGCGGAAGGGAAGCGCAGCGTGCAGCCAGGAATGTATTCGGTGTTCATTGGCGGTAGCCAGCCCGGAGAAGCTCCTGGAGTTGCAAGTAATTTCGAGATTTACAGAGACCAGAGTTTGAAACCTTGATGGAGATAGCCAAACGCACTCAAAACCGTGCTAAAGCGCCAAACCTTCGATGACAAGCGCTGCGAAAACAACAAAAGCAAGCCCACAGCTTTGCAAATCCGCAGGCTGGATTCGCAGGATGGTGCACGGATCGACAAGAAGGCGTTGCAACAAAACCGATACCCTAGGGATAGAGATTTGCATCCTGCTTAAAGGCCATGATTAATCCGACTAGCTGCACAAGATATTCAATGTCGATGACCGGAGAAAGGAAAAAGGCGTGAAATACGATCGCAGGGATTTTTTGAAATCAGTTGCGGCTAGCACAGTTATGACTTCTATCATGGCTCCTGCTGAGGGCCAGCGACAGGCAGCGAAGCAGCCGTGGATTCATTCCGTATCTTCGTATGGGAAAGCTCTATCCCCCAAAAACGTAATTTTAATGATCTGCGATGACTTGGGGCATCGCGATCTTGGGTGCTATGGTTCTCCTATTCCAACTCCAAATCTCGATGAAATTGCGCGAAAGGGAGTACGATTCACTCACTACAACACCGCGCATGCCATCTGTTCCGCGTCGAGAGCCGCATTGCTAACCGGCCGATATGCACCGCGGAGCCATACGATAAGCGTATACTTTCCGCACTCCCCAACCGGAATGGATCTGAAGGAGACAACGCTCGGTAATCTTTTCAAAGCCAGCGGCTATCGCACCCGGGCCTATGGTAAATGGCACTTAGGTGATGCACGCGAATATCTTCCTACAAATCGCGGCTTTGACCATTTTTATGGAGTGCCCTACAGCGTTGATTTACAGCCTCTCCCACTCTTTCGTGACACGACCGTTCTTGAAGAAGACACGAATCGCGATCTCCTGACAAAGCGATATACCGAGGAGGTAATTCGCTTTCTGGAGGAAGACGATGAGACTCCGTTTTTTGTTTACCTGGGGTATTCGTATCCGCACGATCCCGCAAAAGCCTCTCCGAAGTTTCGGGGCACGACGCGCTTCGGAGACTACGGGGACAGTGTCCACGAGATTGACTGGAGCGTTGGCTGTATCTACGACACACTATACCGTAGAGGCAAGCTCGATGACACATTGTTCATATTTACCAGTGATCATGGACCCTGGTTTCAAGGTGATCCTGGAAGTCTTCGTGGACGGAAAGGGTCCACGTTCGAAGGCGGTCACCGTGTTCCGATGATTATGCATTGGCCCAATGGGCTGGATGGCAATCAAGTGCTGGACATGTGGACGACGCATCTGGATATCCTACCTACTCTGGCTTCTTGGTGCGGTTTGAATCTCCCTGCGGCCCCTCTGGACGGCAATGACATGAGCAAAGTGTTTCAGTGCGGCGCCGACCAGGCAGATCAGAACACTGTACTCTACTTCAACCCCATGGCTGCCGCAGGACGGGAGATTCACTGCGCGCGCAAAGGGGATTGGAAACTGCGGGTTGCGCAGATTACGGGTGAGATCTATATCAATGACTGGGGCGCGGGTCGCGAGGGTTACTGGCTCCAGCACCCTGAACTCTACAAT
>JASIJX010000595.1 GCA_030049955.1 Acidobacteriaceae bacterium | reverse complement strand
AAGGATGCAGCGGATAAACATGCATCGGGCTACGATAGGGTTACCGTTTAGGCGACCGGAATGAAGATAAGTTTTTCGCATTATTGACAGGGACTAAGCTGCGCGATATTCATGAGAAACCCCCCTGTGGAAAAAGACCAGTTAGTTGTTGAACATCTCCTCAAGGAGAGCCGCACACGTGTGTGGGAATCTCTAATGAAAATTTCTTTGTATGGCGGACTTACTGCAATGAGAAATGCAGGACTTAAATCCCGATCTGACAACACTAGTCGAAGGGTCCTTGTATGCCTGCCTTGGGAAAGAAATTGGTTCGTGTTACGACGCATATTCGGAAACTTAATGGTTGTTCACAGTCGTCCTTAACTGAAGCGAGTGATGACGAGATTTACGTCGTCAAATTAACGGACAAGCAACTGGGTGAGAATCTGCTTTTCAACGAGGTGATGGGTACGGAACTTTACCGTGCTTGTGGCCTTGCGGTACCTCCTTGGCGACGGGTTTTGGTCACGGACGACTTCATTCGTCAAAATCCCGGATACTGGCGGCAAACGCCGGAGGGCCGGGAGAGCCCCTCCGGCGTCTTTTTTGGATCGTCCTACCTCGGTTGTAACCCTAGCACCGTCTTTGAGATCCTTCCCGGAGGTTATTTTTCGCGCGTTCGCGCCGCAGACTTTTGGCTCGCCTGGTTGGTGGATATCTGCGCCTCACACACCGATAACCGGCAAGCGCTCTTCGTACAACGAGAAACTCACGAACTGGACCCGATTTTCATTGACTTCGGCCATATGTTTGGTGGCCCAAATGGGGACAAGGAGCCCCATTTCATAGCTTCTCGATATCGGGATGTCCGCATCTACCCGCGCCTAACTGCCCGATTTTTGCTGACAATCAGACGGACAGCAGCTAGTCTGAATGCGGAGAAACTCTGGCGGCAGGTCGGGAAGGTACCCGACGAATGGAAGAGTCAGCGAGGAGTGCAAAATTTTGCCACTTGCCTCAATCGGTTAGCAGACGCTCAATTTGTAGAGAAAAGCTTGGGTATGATGGTTGCTTCGATACGGTCGCAAGATGACATTTTCCCAAAATCCGCTAGACATTCCGGGAATTCGTTTCTGTCTTCTGGCATACAAGTCAAGAGAATTCCACGTCCAATTGCAAGAGGCCCGAAGCATTGTTCTGCTCATTGAAGCTGGCGAGGGTATCCACATCTTGGTAGACCCTGAATGGAAGAGCGCAGTCTCAGTGGCTGACCGTGACTTCATCGGAGAACTCATCTCAGATTTCGCCCGGCGTGCGAAGTCAGATCCGGCGAACCTCTTTGAACAAACTCGCGCTCTCAACATCGGACCTTTGGTCACATGTGCCGAAGGATCGCTGCCTGCGAGCGATTCATTATTCGTGGATGCAATTCAGCGGTTCGTGCAGATCGAAGCAACCTAGATGGAGTTCATTGCATGCATTACAGGTAAGCACGTGCATCTTCATTTGAAGCGAACAGTTCGAGGAAACGGATTACAACTTCGCCAAATCGCTTTTTAAGAAATTGCAGCACTTTGTCAGCTTCAAGCATTCTCTCCTCCACGGTATGGATGACGAGATCGGGGCTTGTTTGAAGCAACTCTTTCCAGTCATTCAAGAGAGCAGAGGAAAAGAATCTGCATCCTTGGGTAGGAGGGTTTTTCCCGCCAAAGCAATGAAACATCTGATGGTGATCGGCAGCAGTCTGCGTTCCAGATCACGTGACTGGACGAATGCGGAAGATTGGGGCTTTTCATGTTCAACGAATTCCAAGAAAAACAGCGATCTTAATTCGGCACGCTGGCACATACCTGACCAGGCTCAATGCACCTCTGTCGCACTTTGAGCAAGACGCGCAATGCTTGGCGGCCCATCAATCGAACCATGCAGGAGAGATGAGACAATTTCGTGTTCTATCATTTCGGACACCTTTGCATCGACCTGATATCCGACATTCTCTTGCGGAAAATGCACTATGAAGACAGGCCGGTCGTCAAAAATTCCGTGCGAGACTCGCTCTTCTTCTTTGCTCCAGCCCGGAGCAAATCGCCACATCGGAACGCGCCACGAGTGATCCGACGAAACGATCAGAATTGTCTGTGAGGCCAAGGATGTCTTGTCGATTTCAGCCCGAAGTGTCCCTAGAGTATCGTCCGCGAGAGTCAGATTATCTAGATAGTTTCCGCACACACAAAGCCGATGTGTTTGGCGATCGAAAATGCCCGGCGGATGCGGGACCGGAAGGTGAATGAAGAGAAAATGCAGACGCTCATTTCGAATGAGAGCCTTCGCGTCGTGCATGATCGATCCATACTCAGCAATCCTTTGAACTATCACTCCGTTGTTTTTATCGACGCTAGATGACTCCGTCCAGGAGATTAGATGCTGCGGAACTACGAGCGCATTTTGAATTGCGAAATTATATTGAGAAGCCCCAAGCACTTCGACCGCTAGTTCATGGTAGGTCCATGAACATGCCGTAAGAAGGTTGCTAAATAGGCGGCAATAAGGATTGTACCAACCTGCAACTGCCGGATTCCAACCAGCGTCTCGGGCGTCTCTAAATAAAGAAGTGCTTCCGTCTTCACGTGTCCATTCGGAGGTATGAGGCGAAGGTGCCAATAAATCGCCATTCCAGGTGCTGGCGATTTTGTCCATCTGTCGACCAAACAAGATGGATGGAACTATGCGTTCGGTAAACATCCCGATCGGTCGAAGATTGCCAAACGAGACACTCTCCGACCGGAGTCGATGAAACTGAGGGAATGACCGTGCCACAGGAGGATGGTCGAAGACAAGATTGTAGGAAAGCCCATCGAAAAGCACCCAGATGATCCGTCCGCCTGTCTTTGGTGGAGGTTGACGTTGCGAAATGTCAAATGCGGGAATGTCGTGAAGTACAAACCCAATGTATAGTAGCTCTGGAATTACCCAAACAGCACAGCAACCAAATGCCAACGCCAATGTTCGAGATGCTCGGACTAAGTAACACGCGGTTGAAGGAAAGACAAGAGCGAGGATCTCAAGAATGGACAGCACTCCGAACAGAATCAAGTAACGAGGAAAGTGCCGCAGGTGAGGCCAGGCGGCTAGTAGCTCCCAGAGTATGGCCCGGCGATGTTCTTGCAAGCCCGTGCTGATAGATTGCTGTAATAGCCATTCGGCCAGTGCAGCAGCACGCCAGGCCAAAATTCCGGAGAGACCGACTCCGACAAAATATCGCACACGAGGGTGGAGTCGCAACGAGAAGCCGAGCGCGATTGTTCCCAGCGCAGCCACGCCAACGATATCTAACAGTATCCCGCCCACGATGGTGCGGAACCCTAGGTGATGGTGATAGAGGGCGAGATGATCGGGGAGAAGCAGCGGACCATACAGCGGGAAGAGCAGCAACAGCGATGTTCCAAGCGCTTCCAGAGACCATTTTATTTTCATGCTGTCCTCTTGCAATGGCGGTGGCATTGAACTGGGTGCGTGTGCCAATCCGGTATGAGAACTTCCGACCGATATCTATCCCATGCGACCTTTCTGGTGACAGCTTTTGCGAGGATAGGGGAATGCGAGCCCCCCTTGCCCGATTTCCGTGCCTTCTCTGGTGAGTCTGAGTCCGAACAGAGCCCAAGGATCTCTCGCTCTAATCGAAGAGGCCGAGTGACGCATTGCCTGCTTTGGCGCTTCTATAAGGATTTTGCCCTGAAATATCGCGTCAGAACCGCGACAAATCGGCCAATGAATTGACGAATCCGTCTTCGTACCACAAATCCTACGCCTGCAAATGTAGTTCCTAGGAGTTGAAGCGCCAACAGGCCCGTGCCAGGGTCCGTATAGCCGTATGCAGGGCGAGCGCAGCATTCGAGGACGATACAGAACCAGACAACCACACAAATACCATAGGCAAATTCAGCAGGAATGAACCTAGCGGAAAGACGCCTTCCATTAGGTGCGCTGACGACGTGAGTTGCCTGAACTTTTCCGTCTTTGCATGAATGTTTCCATCTCATTTTGTGCATATCTCTGCTCCAACGAAAACAGACTAGAGCTCCCGCCCACTCGTCGATCTAGACGCCCGAGAAAATAAATCCACGTAGGGTCAGTTTGGGAATCGAGTCGAACAATTTTCCCTTTTCGGAAAGGCTTCAACCGTTCGGTTGATCGACCGAAGAGATTTGGATTTCTCTCAGAAATCAAATCCCGATTGCTTGGCATCTTCTTACGTCCGCCGCACGCAGAGCCGATGCAGATCCAGCAACTTCTTCGATGAAGCATGCTGGCATTCAGCCGATATGCGGATCAGCTATTCATGAGCTGACTCCGATGCCGAGTCGGTTGATCGGCCTCGGCCCAACCCAATTCCGACTGACGTAGGAATCGAGATCGCATGAGAGTCCGTTTCTGTGTGCAGGCGAGTATTTTGCTTTTTGTCCTCCCTCTGATTGTCGGCGGCTGGTCAGATTCTGGTTCGGCGCAGGAATTAGGCCCGCAAGGAGAGACGTATCTTTTTGCCGAAGGCAAAACCCCTAAATCGGTTCCAGACTCTGATCCTTTCTCACTTGCTGGATCTAACAGTGGCCTTCTTCCCTCCAGTCCGGTAGGCGCCTCGCCAGGTAACGGCGGAATTGCTCCGATTCGCGCGACCGTCGAGGTCAACGCAAGCGAGCAGACGCTGCGCAATGGCCTCTCAGCCCCGTACCATGTGACACAGGATCAGGTGTTGTCATCTGCCGGGACTTGGGGAGACTTTACCCGCTATTTGCAGCTTCTACCGGGAGTGGTCTGGAACACAGACATGAGCAACGACTTGATCGTGCGTGGAGGTAATCCAAATGAGAATTTGTATGTGGTAGACGGCATCGAGGTTCCCAATATAAACCACATTTCGTTTGAAGGAAGCACAGGCGGGTTCACGTCCATGATCGACACGTCAACGATTGGCAGTGTTGATCTGAAGCCCGGAACGTACGACGCCCAATACTCAAGCCGATTATCCTCATTGATCGAAATCCGAACGCGGAGCGACGCAGAGCGGGAACGGTCGGAAGAGGTAGATGTCGGTATATCCGGAGCGGGTGGTCTCCTCCAACAGCCGTTCGGAAAATCAGGCAATATTCTCCTCTCGGCACATAGAAGTATTCTGAACCTCGCAACCAACGACATAGGGCTGGACGGTGTCCCAATTTATACAAATGGCTTGGCCACATTGCAATGGTCGCCGGACAAGAAAGACCAAATCTCCAGTCTCAGCTTAAGCGGCGTTGACTCAATCGATATTACTCCGCAGGTTTGCGATAATGGCGTGACTTCCGAGATTCAAATGCAATATGCCGGAAATCGCTCCACAAGCGGCCTCTCATGGCTGCATTCATTTTCAACTCGGTTTTTCTCTACTCTTTCGATTAGTTACAGCGCGCAAAGCCAGCAGATCGGGCAACAGGAGCAATATTCCCCTTTTGGTCACACCAGCCTCTGTTGGGGTAAGGCTTACGACACTACACCCGTTTACCAAGAGAATTCAAAGGACGGCAAGACCAACTTGGGATACGCTTGGCATTTTGAGGTAGGAACCTGGGTAGTGTCGATGGGAGCAAAGGGTGGGCTGACGCATTATCAGTACCTAGTATCACAGCCGATTGGGCAGCAATCACCTTTCAATCCCAATCCGACCTGGTCTGACGCCGACAGCTTTAACCGCAATTTCAGCTCCGGTGACTCTGCATTTTATGCCGAAACGACTGGTCAATTCGGAAATAGGTGGACAATGACTGCAGGAGCGCGAACGGAGACCTACGCACTGACCGGCACCCGATCGTTTAACCCGCGTGCATCTTTCGCATATCGGCTGAACGAGCATCAGGCTCTCAACGGATCAGAGGAGCGCTCGTCACAGCTTGCACCCGCGATTAACATTCTCAGCTATGCTCAGAATGAACACCTTCCTCCTATTCAGTGCGATCAGCTTTCGGTCGGTGCGCAACTCTGGCGGACGAATTGGATAAATGCAAGCGTTGAGGCCTACCACAAGACCTATTCGAATGAGCCCGAATCTACCGAATATCCTTCGCTCATGTTGGCCAACATGGTCGATACATTGGGACAGCAGTTCGTGTGGCTCCCGTTGAAGAGTGGTGGAAGAGGAAAAGCGAACGGAATCGAGTTGCTTCTACACGCCCGGTGGAAGGACCGGTTCCAAGTTCTTGCGTCGGGTTCCTATTCCAAGGTCTTATATGCCGCCGAGGACAGGGTGCTGCGGTCGGGGAACTTTAACGTTCCTTTTCTTGGGAGCGGTATGGCAACCTTCAAGTTCCCGTGGAACTTAGAAGGCTCAGTGCGGGACACCTATGCGACGGGGCGTCCATACACCCCGTTCAATATTCCCCTTTCCGAGGCGCAATCACGGGGAATCTATGACTTGGCCATGATTAACGCGCTGCGCGGCCCGGCATACAATCGCGTGGACACAGACTTTAGTCGACCCTTTCATATTCGCGATGGCGTCCTCAGGTTGTATGGAGGGATCGAAAACGCCTTGAATAGGCAAAACTTCTTGGGATATGCATGGGAACCTGGCTGCATAGCTCCTTACGGAAAGATGTGCGGGTTGAACACTAATGCAATTCCCGGTGTACCTGAAACGGAGGTCACCCAAATGCCAAGGTTCCCAAGCGCAGGCATACGTTATAGCTTTTGACGATACTTCGGTAAAGACGAATGGCAATCGAGACTCGTGACGCAGTGAGCCGGGATCGCTCTAATCTTTCGAAGCCACGATAAGAGACCAGTTCTGTCAGAATTAGGCAAAAACCGAATAGCCTCGTCATGTTCCCAAAAGGTGTTGCAAACAAATTCGCATTGGAGATGCGACTGGCTAACATGTCGAAGCCCAGACCGCCTATGCGTTGCTGTCGGGTTGGGTTGAGGCTGATGCGGGGCAAGCAGCCACCGCAAAGGCCGAATTTCTCAGGCGGAAGGCAAAGATTGACGAAATTCGAGATAAAGAGTTGATACGAAGCACATCGATCTTGTTCCAGCGGCCCGTCTCCTCGATTGGATGAGACGGCGTACGCGGCCGCGGGCGTATATCGGCAACTCTTGCCATCGCCGACCACACAGGAATTGCCATCTTCACAGTCGATGGGAGCGAATTTTCTTGCGCTCCTGTATCCGTGGGATAACACCGTTGCATGCGGCGCGAAACTCAGGCAAAGCTCCGGCTAGCCGGTCACTCGGGCATCAGCGAAGGAATCGAGGATACCTCAAGAAAAAGGGTGAGCACATCGCATCGCAAGAAGATTTGGCTAAACTAATCTCCCAAGTGGAAGCGACGACTCGCGTGTCGAAATCTATTGAGGAAAAAATATCCGGGGATGCTTGGGTAGAAAAGAGACTGTGGGAGTTTAAGAGGGATACTCTAGTTGAGTTTATGAATCGATGCCAGTTTCTTTACTATACCGCGACGAAATTGACGAATTATATCAGGGAGTTGCGCCAGAACCACCACAGTTTAGGAAAGGAAGATGTTAAAGAGCTTGAGTCCCTGCTAGGGCAACTTCAAAGTGAATCAGAAAAGTTCGCGGCCACTATGGCACCAACATTTCTGGTTGCGGGAAATGAGCTTTGTAATGAGTATTTGCAGTTAATGAGCTCGGTCGGAAGACTCAATATCTCTCTGGAAGACGAGGCTGGTATTAGGAGCGTTGCTGATATCGTCCGGCAAATTGCAGTTTGTTTGCTAAGAACAATTAACCTACTTCAGCGAGAATTCGGGCTTCCTGTGTTATCGATTGACTTCAGTCCATCTTCGATTTCTGAAGAATAAGTTTCTACTGTGTCGAAGGCCAGTAGTCGCCATCTAGTGCACGAGGGCGAGGCGCTTTCCGAAAACAAGAGACGGCCGCTGGTCAGGTCTCTCGATGGCAATTTCGAATACTGCTCCGGCGCCTCAGAGCATGTCACGTAGGGTCAGCCTAAATTCAGGCGTGAAAACGTCGTTTGCCAGCGCATCCCGCAAGAGCGCAATGAGGTCGTCCTCCGACAGGTCGAGAGGGCGCGGCACCATCTTGCCATCCTTCCACCGCGAAAACCGGACTTCCTCCTCGCCCGTCTCCTCAATGTGAAGCTTCTCAATCCGAGCCTCGTCGCCGGTTGGGAAGCGGTGGATGCCCGGATCGCATAACTCCACAGCATATTTCGTTTCTCTCATGCGGTGTCTTCATGGTTGGGTTGATGGATACCAATGGCAAGTTGCGAGGACAGTTTAATCCTATAAATCCGTTGCGGTCGCCTGGATGAGGCTCATTCCGCATGGGGCTCCGGGTCTGACGGTTTCTTGCCCCTTCCGGCGCATCGCCACCCAGCAGTGACTAATGGGGCCATTTCTGGCCGTCCGGCGTTCCGTGGACCATTGCGGGAGCAACGGCGGCCCATCCCTGGGCGCTTACCTAAATCAGATGTGTGATTTCCGGCGCTTTTTTCTATGGGATTGGACCGGTCAACCCTTCACTTGTGTTTCAATCATACACCACTCAACCAATCATCCAATGTAATGCCTAATGCCGGTGGTCGCCGATTGCTCCATCCACAGGCATCGTCAAAGCGCTCGTTGAAATTCCGGTTGAGCAGATTTCAGAGAAAAGCATTAGGAAAAAGCGAAGCCCGGCTCACTTGACAGTCAATGCGTGCTACCGAAAACCGGTGCTATGGCAACACATCAGCATCTATCACACCCGCAAACCGACCCCTCCCATACCATAGCGGATTAGCTGCAAAATCAACAACTTACAACCGTTTCAGGAACTGCCAAGAACTTAGAAGTACACAAGAAAACGTGAAGGCTTGGAAAAAGTTTGGGCGGAACTTGGGTTGGCCAAGGAAAGGTATCTAACTACTCATTCCATTTGGCTTACGAGCAATTCGACCTTTGATCTGGGAGATGTCTCCAGCGTCCAACCCGGCCTGCGACCTGCATCGAAGATGCGTTCGTTCAGTGGCCTGGCTGAGCCATGCTACACTCTCTGGCATTCCGGATCATGTAAGGTTAAGCCGGCAAAGAATTGGGCTTCCATTCCGCATGCCTTGGGCCGCCAATACTCTTCCCGTCCACCGTGGTGAACTGATCTCGACGGTAGGTGAAATCTACGCGGCAGTGGAGGATCCTGCCCTCTGGCCGCCAGTTCTGGACCGAATAGCAGCGCTGGTCAAGAGCCACAACGCCATTTTGTTCGCAAATTATGCAGATTCCGTTGCGGATGACATTCAGGCAATTGCCCATAGTAGCGACCCGCATATCTGGAAGCTCTATAAAGAGCACTACG
>JASIJX010000594.1 GCA_030049955.1 Acidobacteriaceae bacterium | reverse complement strand
CAAAAACGTTCCAGGAGCAGCAAACCTCGACTTTTTCATGACGTTGCAAGGGTAGCGTACCGGGCCAAATGCTGTCACCCATCGTGCTCCCTTTGTTATCTCGCTAAATTGGTCAGATTCGGCTACGGAATGCGCCGTTTTTTCCGCTCAGCCCGCTTCAACCTCCGGCTCAGGAGTGCGCTCCCAGTCGGTTTCCGAGTCGCGCGTCCACGCCCGGCTTAAACTCGCCGCGCCCGCAACCGCGAGAACCACGATGGCCGGCTCGATGGGTTGCCGGTAGTCCATCAACGGGTGCGTGATGTAGTAGGTGATCGGAAAGACGCAAACGAGCACAAGGTAGGGCACACAGGCGGTACGATTCGAGCGCCACATGCTCCGCAGGCCAAACAGCATCAGCAGTGTCATGCTGCAAACCTGAAACACGTTCCACGGCTCGTAAGGCTGCTCCCGCAGTTCCTCGGCAGAGAAGCTCCAGTAGCCGGTCCAGTAATAGCGAATCCGCCGCAGCGTTTTTTCGACCATGAACTCCGGATGCTGGCGCAGATACTGCTGAACCAGCGTCTTCTTTTCGGCCAGGAATCCCGCCTCGCCCATGGCGAGAAACTTCTTCATCTCCGCGGGATTGCTGGAAGGATGAGCGAAGCTCGGGTCGAGCGAGATATCGCCGGTGTTGTCATCGTAGAGTTCGAGCCAGAAGTTATCCCGCACCGGACAAAGTACGCCCACCTGCCGGTAATTGCGAATCGTCCATGGAATGAGCAGGACGATCGTGCTCAAAATCGCAAAAAGCGCGTTGCGCAGCCAGGGCTTTCCCTCCGCCCGGAGCTGCCATGCGGCAAAACCAATCAGGAAGGGCAGCGTGGAAAGCGTAGACGGATTCGAAAGCGCGGTTAGCCCATAGAGCGCTCCAAAACCGAGCCACGGAAAGATGCCCCCGAATCGATGACTTTGGAAGCGGTGGATTCTCTGCGCAATGCAGAAGCACGTGGTAAACAGCAGACCGGTGAGCGAATACTCCCAGACGCGCGTCGCTGAAAAATAGATGGCGAACGGATAGAGCGCCCACATCCAGGCCGCGGCTTTGGCCGCCCGCGCTCCCAGCGAGTAATTCGCGCTGAAGTAAACCGGGATGCAGGTGAACGCCGAAAGCAGGCTGTTCACGCTGAGGATCACGAACGCCGACTTGAGCGAATAAACGCCGAACACGCGGAAGACCAGCGACAACAAAAATGGATACAACGGCGGCTGCATCGCCGTTGGCCCCGTCCATGGATGAGAAAGCGAGGGGTAATAGGGTGAGCTGAAGCCATGGCCGCTGGCAAGCGCCCGTGCAATCCAGCCCATTTCCCATCCGAACCCTTCATAGAGTTTGTCGGCGTCCGGCAAAAATCGATAAACGAAGCAGACAACAATCATCCGCACAAGGAAAGCCGCGACGACAGCCGCAATAAGGGGCCGATTCGTCAGGATGGATTTCCTGTAGGGCGGCGCAGGCGCAACCAGAGTTGCCAAATCAGACCTCGAATGAAGCAGATATTTAGGGCTATTGATTCGTACTGTAGATGAGTAGACGGAAAACGGCGCCGGCGCGTCCATGAACTTTTACAAATTCCTTATATATTTCGCAAAATTCGTACTTTGCGGAACGCAAAAAAGGCGCGGGCTCTGCGGACCGCGCCCTGCAACGGTTCTGCTATGAGGAACTTCCGGGCGATGCCTTAATCGTCGTCATCGTCCTTCGACGCGCTTTTGACGCGCGCCTTGATCATCTGCGGCACCGGCTTATCGCCCATCGCATCCTTCCACAGGATCACGTTCAGCTTGTCGGCCGGTGCGCGGTCCGCATGCGTAAAGTCCATCTTCATGCTGGCCCGGGCGCCATATGCGTTTTTCGTGTTGGCCGTGTAGATGAGCCCGTTATCGCGGTTCGAGTAATCGGCATTGTAGGGCGGCTGGTCGCCAGGACCGGTGAACAGGCTGGCGATCTGCGAGCAGAAGGCGTCATTGTTATTCATCGGCGGCAGTCCCAGCAGCGATTCCATCGTACGGATCACGCTCACCGTCGAATAAAAATGACTATCGACAAATGGCCCGCCATTCGGCCCATGCGGCGCATACTTGCTGATTACCAGCGCAACCGAGCGGTGCGCGTCCACGTGGTCGGCGCCGTTTTGCGCGTCATCCTCCAGGATGAAGATCGCCGTGTCATCCCAGAAGGGCGAATGCGAAATGGCATCAACGACACGGCCCACGGCCAGGTCGTTATCGGCAACCGAGGCTTGCGGGCGGGGCGCGCCCGGCCGCGTGCCCGCGGTGTGATCATCGGGCAAACGCAGCTGGATGAAATTCGGCATCGTATCGCGGCCCTGTTCGCGGTCGGCGATCCACTGCTTCAGGTGCCGCTCAAAGATGTCTTCCCGCACCTGGTCCGGAATAGCGAGATTGAAGTCCGGATACTCGGGCGCGAAGTGGCCCACCAGCTCCGGCTTGGTGGCCACATTGGCTTCGAGCAGCGGAATGGCCCACGGCCATTTGTTGATTCCGCCGCCCCACTCGGCCGGCAGCGGCTGACCGGGGGCGACGGAATTGCGCGGGCAGCTTTTACCAGCAAGCAGGGGCCCGAGCTGAGGATTGGCCGTGGCATGCGAGTTGCAAAACGTTGACGCAATGTACTCACCAAAGTGGTAGTAAGTCTTGCCGTGCGCGGCCATGTTTCCCCAGAGGTAACCGCTGGCCGGCTGATTCACATCAGGAATCTTCTGCAGCAGCGGGTAGCCTTCCGAAACCACACCCTCGTAATCGTACGTGCGCTCGCCGCCGCGGTAACTCTGCTGCCAGGTCTTTTCCAGATAATCCGAGCCGATGGCCGCATTCGACCACACGTGCCCGTCGCCCGAAACCTCGCCCGAGTCGTAGAAGTTATCGAGCAATCCGAATTGCAAGGCGAGCTTGTGCTCGTTCGGCGTAACCGGGGTGCCGTACATGGCCAGACTCGGATCGCCATTGCCCACGCGCTGGCCGTTTTGTTCCAGATCGCCCAGGATCTGATCGTAAGTTCGGTTTTCCTTAATGATGTAGATGATGTGCTTAATCCGGCTCTCGCTGCCGTCAGCAAATACTATCTTCTGCTGGGCCGCCTTCATCCGGTTCGCGGCGAGTACGGTTTCTGTCCACTGGGCAAGACTGCCGGCAATCTGCGACTCATCAATCGAAGCCAGCGAGCCATAGAGAAGCGTAGCGATATAGGCATTGCCACGCCTGGCCGGTGCTCCCCCGTTGGCCGCCGGCGGCTGCTGAAAGTTATTCGGGCCGGTTCCCTTGCTCTTGTCTGTAGCAACGTAAAGCTTGCCGCCGGAGAACGCCATCGAAATCGGCATCCACTCTGTGGGGATGAAACCATCGGGCTCAATCATGCCCTGCTTCGCTGTCGCGGGCGTCAGCTTTGCAGTGTCGAAGACTGCAACAGCATCCGTCGCCATGTTGGCAACATACAGCCGGCTACCGTCGGCGTTGGCCGCCAGCGCCACAGGTTCGGCGCCAAAGTAACTCTGGCCCGGGAGCCGCGTATCGAAGTAACCGTTCACTGCAAATTTCTTCCCGCGTACATCCACAGCGGCCACGGCGTCGCGATTGGCGAGCGCCACATACAGCGTGTTGCCGTCCGGCGAAAGCGCAAAGGCGCAAGGATGCGTCCCGGGGGCGATGTCGCTCGACGGTTTGAGCAGCGCGAGCCTGCTACCCACCTTGCCGGACTTGAGATCGAGCTCCACGATCTCCGAAGCATTCCACAGCGCCACAAACGCGCGGCCGCCGTCGCGCGCAAGCGCCAGAGCAATGGGGTAGGTGGCCGGAACGGAATCGCTCTCGGAAAGATCGAAGCTTTTTTCAATTTTTCCGCTCGCCGCATCCACCAGCACGGCATTGTCGGCCAGGTTATCTGCCACCAGGATCTTTTCGCGCCTGCCCGCGCCGACAACCGCAATCGCCGCAGGATAAGGAATGGCTTTGTTGCCCCACTTGCCCTCGCCCAGCGTGGTGGTGTGGCCTGGCGCCAGTTGCTGCATCGGCAGCGGGATCAGCCGCTCCGGCGCAATCCTGCCGGCGGAAAAGCTGTACACCACGATAGCGTTGCC
>JASIJX010000593.1 GCA_030049955.1 Acidobacteriaceae bacterium | reverse complement strand
TCACCCCGCGAGTCCGCTCGCTGGCTTGCCAGCCGGACACGCTCAGCTCCTATTAGGTTGCAGCGCTGGAACTCGGAGAACATAGAGGCAGTCTCCAATGTTCGGCCGAAGGTTAAATCGCGACCTCATCCACGCCACTCCACAGCCAATCACCTCCACCACCTTGGGGCGAAATCGTCGGCAGAAAGCGGTTGTTTTTGTACCTTTAACGTCTTAGCCATGGCCCCATCGGGTGCGCCGGGGTTGGGGAGACTAAAGAACACGTCTCATAGATTCGCGCAACTGCTGACTGCAGATGATTTGTGTGGCGCCAAAGCATCTATCGCACCACTCCCCTGCCGTCCGATGACGCAAGGAGCCTCCTCCACAGCCAGAGCGTCTGGGAAGTAAATTAACCGTAAATGCCTGTTTTTTTACGTGATGATGTAGATTTTTGAACTGATTACGGCCACGCGAGCCCAAATCTTGTAAATCTTGGGCGCTTAAGAGAAAATGATGGCTCGCGGAGGGCATTGAGGTTTGAGGGCACTGAGCAGAGCTCCGGACTCTCTCGGCGGCGGCGAATCTAGCCTAGGAGACGATCCACGTTGGGTGGCGGCCCAAAGAGCAGTTCAAAGCCACACGTTTTCTCGTGCCACCCAACTTCGAGCCATACTTCTCTTCGTGGTACGCCATGCTGTCCTCCAGCCGGAAGAACCCATTCCCGAGTTTGAGATTGGGTATCGGGTGCTTGGCAGACGTAACGACTTCAACCCCCTCGACGACAATATCGTTCGCGTGCAGATGGGGCACCTGAGGAGAAAGCTTGAGCAGTACTTTTCCACCGAGGGCTCTGCGGAGGAGGTGATCATCTTCATTCCGCAGGGGACCTACAAGCCGTCCTTCCCAAGTCGAGCGGAATTCGCGAATCATGCCCAATCAGCCCAGGAAGCTTTACCCGCACATTTAGAAGACCCCCTCAACACAGAGAAAGATTCGGATGCCGTTCCCGCCGTGGTATCACCCCACCCTAAGAATCTTCGCAACCAGACATCGCTCGGGCGAGCTTTCCTGAACCGCCTATGGGTGGCGACGACGCTCATTTCGTTGGCCCTTGCCATCTCTACCGTCGTTTTGTGGACACAGAACCGATCCTTGCAGCACTCGCTGGATTCAATTAACCAGCCCATCGCGGCCATGAAAACTGATGAGCCGACCGTCTTCGCGTTCTGGACCGATTTCCTCGGATCCCGGCCGCTGACGGATGTTGTTACTGGTGATGAGGGATTTTCCATTTGCCAGCGCCTCAGCGGCAATGTGTTTTCGCTCGAGAACTACATTACCCGCGACTATACCCAGCAGCTTCAGAAGCCAGGCATGAGCGCGGATCTCCTCAACTCCTTAGGTGTGATCTCGAAACTGGACATCACGAGCAGCAGCGAGTTCACGGTGATGCGCCGTATCTTGGCGCTGGATAATCAGGCGCGCAGAATCCACTACTATAAATCGAAAAATTTCGTCGCGGACCTATTTGCGCGGGACAACGTGATACTGCTCGGAAACGGTCTCTCGAATCCCTGGGAGCAACCCTTCAGGGACCGCATGAATTTCGTAGCAAATGTAGACCATTTTTACAACATTACGAACCGCGCTCCAGCTTCTGATGAGCGACGCGTTTACGTATCGACCCTCGACACGAAGTACGGAATCGTGGCGTATCTGCCCCTGCCCGATCATCAAGGTAAAGTCCTAATCCTCGACGGGGCAGGGGCCGAATCTGTCGAGGCGGACGGAGACTTCCTTCTCTCGGAGAGCCGGTTGTCTAATTTCCAGAGACAGTTGCACGCGAACAAGCTCCCCTACTTCGAGGTTCTATTAAGGATCAACCTCGTGCGAGGTACCCCGCTCGATTCCACCATCCTCGCCTACCGTACTTATCCTAACCTGCACTGACCCGTCGATTTGAGCTGGGTCGCGGCGTGATTGACTATGCGCCTGTCTTGCGCGCGGCGACCGATCTCCGCTACTACTTTGTCGAACGGGAGCAGTTCGACATTGACCCGATAGAGGTGCTGCGTATAGATGCTGCTTGCATGCGCAAGCTACAGACGTAATAGCAGCTAGAACGTGCACAACGGGGAAAAGGAGAGACGCAGATGAGAGTTGGAATCGTTGGCACGGGCGCCATTGCCGGCAAACACGCCCAGGCCTACCGGGCCATCGGCTACCGAATCACGGCCTGCACCAATCGCAGCACGGAGAAAGGCCGCCATTTCGCCCAGGAAACGGGCGCCGAGTTCGTTTCCACGATCGAAGATCTCTGTCGGCGGCCTGATGTCGACTTTGTCGATCTGTGCACCTTGCCGGATCTCCGGCTGAGAGCTGTCGAACTCTGCGCAGTGAACGGCAAGCCAATCTTGGTGCAAAAACCAATGGCCATTAACTGCAGCGTAGCGCGGCAGATGATCGAAATCGCCAGCCAGGCTGGCATCGTGCTCGGTGTGGTCAGCCAGCATCGCTTTGATGACTCCACGCTGTTTCTCGGCAAAGCCATCCGCGAAGGACGGTTGGGCGAAATTCTCGAGGCCGACGCTTACGTAAAGTGGTATCGTTCGCCCGAGTACTACAGCCGCCCGGTGAAGGGTAGCTGGGCCGGCGAGGGAGGGGGCGCACTGATGAATCAGGGTATCCATCAGGTGGACCTGCTGCTCGCTCTTGCCGGACCTGTGAAGCAGGTATTCGGTTTCCGCCAGCTCGGCGCGCTGCACCGCATCGAATCGGAGGACGTGGTGAACGCCGTGATGGACTACACCTCGGGAGCCACTGGAGTCATCCAGGCGGCCACAGCGTTCTGGCCCGGCATCCCGGAGCGGATCGAGATTCACGGTACGCGCGGTACAGCCATTGTTACCGGCGACCGGCTCACCGCGTGGGAGGTGAAGGACGACTACGGTGATGCGCCTCCGCTGGCGAAGGAGGTTGCATCGGGCGCATCCGATCCCATGGCAATCTCAACGCTTTCCTTCGAGCGCCAGTTCCTCGATTTCGGAGAAGCCATCCGCACCCGCCGCAAGCCGGTAGTGTCGGGCGAAGAGGGCTATCGTGCGGTGGAACTGGTAACGAGCATCTATGCAAGCTGCGCGAGCAGAGAGTGCGTGACGATCGCAGCCTGACCTGACGATGCTTCCAATTGAAACTGCACAGGAGACTCAATCCACCTCATGGACCAAGCGGCCACACCTCAGGTGGAATCGGCTGGCGTACAGAATCGTCAGACCGGTGCGGCGCGCATCGGCAATATACGCTGGACGATCTGCGCCATGCTCCTGGCGGCCACGCAATCAACTACGTTGATCGGCAGGTCCTGAGCCGGCTTTACCGGCCGGGTCGTGAGTGAGCGGTACTATGGACGTGGCATCTGCAGTAGATTTACCACAACGCCTGCCGTGAGTGTTTACCCCGTTAAGATCGAAGCAATCCGATTCTCAATGAGAATGAGCCATCGCGGGAAGAATATCTACTCCGGGAGTGCATCGGCTCTGCACGAGGAGACTTCATGAACACTAGATTCGCTGCGCGTCGTCAATTTCTGAAGCAGGCAGGCTGGTTCGGCTCGGCGGCCATGCTGGCGGGACTACCCGAGGACATGGTGCGCGCGCAGGGCTCGGTCATCGAGCAGTCGTTTACGACAAAAGAAGAGCCGAGCCCGAAGCACCAAATCAGATTCGCCGTCTGTGGCATGAGCCACGACCACGTCTACGGCATGATCGGCGCAATACAGCGCGGCGGCGGCGAGATGGTGGCAGCCTGGGGCGGGGAACAAGATAAGCTCGCGCAGTTCAAAAGTCATTTTCCCGACGTCAAGATCGTAAAAACCCAGGAGGAGATCCTCGAAGATCCTTCGATCCAGCTTGTGCTCAGCTCGCAGATTCCCATCGAGCGTGCGCCGCTGGGTATCCGTGTGATGAAGCACGGCAAGGACTATCTGTCTGACAAGCCCGGTGTCATAACGATGGAGCAACTCGGCGAAGTGCGCCGTACCATCGAGGAGACCGGCCGCATTTACGCCATCATGTACAGCGAGCGGCTGGAGGTAAAGGCCGCAGTGTATGCAGGCCAGTTAGTGAAGCAGGGCGCCATTGGCAAAGTCATTCAGACCGTCAACATTGCGCCTCACCAGATTTACCAGCACGGCGGATTGAATGGCGGAGGCGGTGGTCGGCCGGAATGGTTCTGGGATCCTGCAAAATACGGCGGCATCCTGTGCGATATTGGCTCTCACCAGGTAGACCAGTTTTTGTTTTACACAGGATCAACATCGGCCGATGTGGCCGAATCGCAGGTCGCAAACGTGCGTCATCCCGACCACCCGCTATTTCAGGATTTCGGTGACGTGGTGCTGCGCGGCAACCGCGGCTTTGGCTACGTTCGTCTCGATTGGTTCACTCCCGACGGCCTCGGCACCTGGGGCGACGGGCGTCTCTTCATTCTCGGTACGGACGGTTATATCGAGGTACGCAAGTACACTGACGTCGCTGTGAAGCCACAAGGCAACAACCTGTTCCTCGTTGATAGAAACAGCGCCCGCTACGTCGATTGTAACAACATGATGCTCCCCTTTGGCTCGCAATTCGTCGCCGACATTGTCAACCGCACGCATTTGGCGCAGGACCAGACCCAATGCCTCCTCGCTGCAGAACTTGTCATTCGCGCGCAGATGGCTGCGAAGTATATCGCGCTCGAGGCGTGAGCATCTGCTTCCGAGAAAGGCAGCCGCCGATACTATTCCAACGGCCGCTCCGGATCGAGCCACTTGTTCACCGAGCGGATTCGACCGAAGGGCAAACCTTTTATGTCGAAGTAAAATCCAGCAGCGGTACGGATGAGACCTTTACGCTCAGCCCATCGGAAATCAGGTTCGCCATGGAACTTCCCAGATCGCAACGAATTAAGAACAGGGAGCGTTTTGTTATCTTGAGAGTCTTGAATGCGCTCTCTACGCAACCGTTTTTCAGGTGCTTCCGAAAGAATGCACGCCGCGGCTAGGTACAAGCCTTTTAGGACTCGTGTGCTCTTCATTGCAGAGGCTCCGCCCAACGAGAGTCGGTATTTTTATTTTGAGCATGTTAACGATGAAGACTGGCTCTGGCTCGGACTTATGAAAGGGCTTTATTCACATTACAGGCGTCTGAATAGCATTTGGCTGTCAATGCTTCGCGACATGGTAGAGAGAAAACGCTGTTCCGGCGGGGCATTCCGGGCAGTTGTCTCGCCGCGGAGTCGCAGGCTCTTGATCCGTCGAGCAGCCCAATCGGAATGTCGATACCAAGGCAGGCGAGATTCGATGGGCGTTGCTGTAGAACGCTAGGAAGATCGATCAATTCGACAGAATGCACCCGTGTTGCAAGGTCGACTTTAATCGCAATCCAACCTGCCTTGCGGCCGTCCACGCCTGCGACAGACAATCCGAGGTTTAGCTTGCCAGAATCGATCAGGCGCCTAAGTTCATCGTTGAAGTCCGCCTGGTTTCCAGTGGAGGGAAAGGGTAATAAGACGTCATTTACAACGTTCAGATTTGCCTCTCGAAGCGGCTCCAGTAAAACTTCGTACACACTCTTCTTAATCAGCACGATCTGTTCCGGACAAATTTCGCGTATCTCGGAAAGGAGATCACCTTGGCTGGCTCGGCTCGCGCAGACTCTTTGCGGATGTGATCCATGAATTGGGTCAACTCTTGGGCATGACCCAAGTGCCGACTAATGGGCGCACGATCGGCGGCCCAATCTTGGCCTTTCGCATGAACTCGACATTAGTACCGATAAACGGGCTTCAGTCCAGTGATATTTTAGGGCCTTCGATTCTCGCATCACCGCCAAGTCGCTCATTCGGGGACAATCCAAATATTTCAGGTTTCACGAGATTTAGTCTTTGCGCGAAAGCTGCCAGCATATCGGCCATCTCGGTAGCTGAGGTAGTTTTTCTAAGCTCGGCAATAATGTAGGACAGAAGCTCATCATCGGACATATCTATTACTTTCCTGTTGGGATTATCCGGAGATTTCTGTTCCAATTCCGCTGCCTTCTCAAGTTCTTGCTGTTGCAATGAAAACAGCAGACGTATTGACGAATCATGCCCGCCGAGAGACTTGTTTAGCAACTGCTTTAAGACTCCCTCAGACTTCGTGATGACTTTCCGTTTTCCGTTCTCGTTGACGATCAGTTTTGAGTCGAGCTCTCGTCGCAACTTCGATCCGAAGTCTGATGGTTTCTTTCGGCGCCCGGAAGGGTTTCCCGACTTCCCTTTTTTGAACTGACCGCTTTTCGGGGGCTTCCGGTAGCCGACTTCGTAGTCTTCTATTTCTCTATCGTCGTTCATGTCTGCTAACCTTTCGCTTCTGAAGTTGATGTAGCCTGACTTGTCCTGGAAGTTTCTCTGACTCCAAAGCTCTCTCCTGACTCGACGTGAATCGCTTCGCGTTTGGTGCGGCGCTGCCAGCGGCGAATAAGAGCATCCACGTAAAGTGGATCGAGTTCCAGGCCGTAGCAGACTCGCCCAGTGCGTTCAGCAGCAATGACAGCAGTCCCTAACCCGAGGAACGGGTCTAGAATCAATGCCCCTCGGCGGGTCGAATCCTTGATCGCATCCGCGATAAGGGCGACCGGTTTCGGGGTCGGGTGGAGGGCGAGCAGATCTCCCTCAGGGCCTGATCGAGAGAAGGTATTTGCCGAGGGATAGTTCCAAACATTGGTGCGATATCGACCAAACTTACCGAGTTGGATGTTGTTGCGATGCGAGGCCTCGCCGTTCTTAAACAGGAAAATCAATTCATGTGCACTGCGATAAAAGCTCCCCATGCCGCCGTTGTTCTTGGCCCAGACGCAGAGGTTCATCGGCTCGCCATAGGCGCACAGGCCGGCCGCGAGAATCTGTCTCATGTGCCTCCAGTCCATAAAATAGTAGGCAAGCGAGCCCGGCTCGCTGCTTAGGCTGGA
>JASIJX010000592.1 GCA_030049955.1 Acidobacteriaceae bacterium | reverse complement strand
ATCGAGCGAGAGCTTCCACATGGGCGCGAGATAAACCAGATGGCGCTGCTGGCCGGTGTACTCCTGGGTGATTTGCAGTTCGATGGCTTCGTTGGTGTTGGGTAGCGCGGCAAAGAGCGGGGAAATGGGCTCGCGCACCTGGAAGTCGATGGGGCCGTATTTGATCTGCACGACGACGTTCGGGTCGAATTTGCCGTCGAGTGAGTGGAAGTTGTCGTAGCCGGCTCGGGCGCGATCGGCTTTGGGGTCGCGCCAGTCGAGATGGTGGTTATAGACGAAGCCGCGATAGAGCACGATGCCGCCATGCGGCGCGAGCGCGCGCGCCAGCGCATTCGCAGCATCCGCTGGACTGCGGCCGTATTGCGAGGGACCGGGCTGGCCCTCCGAGTCGGCCTTGATGACCACGCCGCCGAAATCGGGAATTACGCGGTAGATTTCATCGACCTTTTGACGCCACCACGCAACAACCTGCGGATCGAGCGGGTCGAAGGTGGAGAGACCGCCGATGCTTTCGGGGCTGCTCATGTCGATGGAGAGTGACAGGCGCACGCCGTAGGGGCGAAAGACATCGGCGATGCGCGCGATGTCATGGAGGTTTTCGGGTTCGAGCAAATGCGCGTCGGCGTTGACGTTGTTGATGGTGCAGCCATCGATGCCGACCGAGGCGAGCAGGCGCGCGTAGGCGGCGGCGCGGGAGAGATCGGAGCGGACCTTGGAGCGGGCTTGGCCGTTTTCGAAGAATATCGACGGACCGGCGTAGCCGCGCTCGATTGTGCCGTTCGGGTTGTCCCACTCGTTGGTCCAGCGCACCGCGGCCGAGGGCGCCGACTGAATGTCGATGGCTGCGAGCGGGTGTTCCTGCGCAATTTCGCGCAGCAGGGCAAAAGCGCCGTAAAGAACGCCGCGTGCGTCGCCGCCTTCGATGACGATCGAACGGCCATCGCGATGAATGCGGTAAGCGTCTGCGGAGAGAACGGCACCGGCAGCGGCGAAGTGCAATTCGGATTGTGTGCCAAGGATGATCCGTTGCTCCGCGGGCGCAGTGGCGGCCGGAGTGGCGTTCGAGATGACACGCGGGATGCGGTCCAACATGCCGCGCCAGCCGAGGGCCAACTCGCGCGCGGCGGAATCTTCCATTGCATTGTGGCCGAGGACGACGATTGTGTCAGGCACGTTGCTGGCCGATCCGAAGACCGATTCAATATGCACGGGACGATACGCGAGCCATGCGGGATCGCCAGGGCCAAGCGGCGTTTCGAGGATCGGCGCGGCGGGGCCTGGCGATTGCGCAAAAAACGCCGGACAAGACAGCAACAGCGCGGCGGAGAGACATAACACGCGCGTGCGAAGAGAAGAAGCTCGATCGGATTTTCGCCTCATTCGCCCGGCTCTCCCGTCAGGATCGGCTGCGCCACGTCATTGATTCACGCCGCTGGCGAGATACCCGCCATCGACGGCGAGAATCTGCCCGGTGACAAAGCTTGCCGCATCAGAGGCAAGAAAGACGGCCGCGCCGGCCACTTCGTCTGCCTCGCCAAATCGCGCCATGGGCGTGCGCTGCAGAAGCTCTGCGCCGCGCGGCGTTCCGCGCACCAGCTGCTCGTTAAGCGTGGTGGGAAAGATTCCCGGGGCGATGGCGTTGACGCGGACGCCGTGCCTGGCCCACTCGACGGCGAGGGATTTGGTCAGCGCGCCGACACCCGCCTTGCTCGCTCCATAGGCGGTCACTTCGTTGAAGGCGAGGAATGTGGACAGCGAAGCCACGTTGACGATGGCGCCGCGCTTTTGCTCAAGCATGGTCCGCCCGAACACCTGACAGGCACGCAGGGTTCCGTTGAGGTTTACGTCGAGAATCCGGTTCCAAGTTTCTTCAGGGAAATCGACCGTCGGCCGTTTCTCGGTGATACCGGCGGAGTTGACGAGAATGTCTACGCGGCCAAAGCGGGCGATGACCTGCTCGTGCAAACCTTCGAGCGATGCGCGGCTGCGGACATCCACTGTGGCGCGGAGCGTTGTGCGGCCCATCCGCTCGATCTCAACGGCGGTTTGCTCAACCTCTGCCGGGCGGCGCGATGTTGCTACCACGTCGGCGTTGGCATGGGCGAGCGCCAGGGCGATGGCGCGGCCGATGCCGGACGTACCGCCGATCACGACCGCGCAGCGGCCGGAAAGATCGAAAGATTGCATGGCAAAAGAATACTCCTTGGAATCGTATTAAGGCTTTGATGAATCGATTTATTTTTGGCTTTTCTGCGGGACAGATCCCCTCGCAGTTATGTCAAAGCGGCGGAGTAAAACGGCCGTCCACAGCGGTCCAGCCGCCGTCGACGATGGTGAGGGTTCCGGTGACGAACGATCCGGCGTCGGAGGCGAGATAGACGACGGCGCCAGCCATCTCATGCGGCTGCGCCCAGCGGCCGAGCGCGGACTTCTGGGCGTAGGCGTTGTACCAATCCTTGTTGGCGGCGATGGGCGCGGTCAGGGGTGTATCGACCACGCCGGGGCCGATGGCGTTCACGCGCACGCCATGCGGAGCCAGTTCGGCGGCGAGGGTGCGGCACATTTGCAGCACGCCGGCCTTGGTGGCTGAGTACACGCCCTGGCCGGGCTCGACGACCATGGCGCGGATGCTGGCAAAGGCGATGATGCTGCCTTTTCCGCGCGCCTTCATGTTGCGGCCGGCGGCAGTGATGAGCCGGAACGTGCCTTTGAGGTTGAGAGTCATCACGCGGTCGAACTCCTCTTCGGTCATGTCGAGCAGGCGCTTGCGCACGTTGATGGCGGGCGTGGAGACGAGAATGTCGAGATCGGGCAGGCCAGCGATCGTTTTGGTGACGGCTTCGCCATCGCGCATATCAAACGGAATGGCCTGCGCCTTGCCGCCGGCCGACTGGATTTCGGCGGCTACGCGCTCTGCGGCTTGAAAGTTCAGGTCGCCGCAGAGCACTGCGGCGCCGTGCGCGGCCAAGCCGCACGCCGCCGCTTCGCCAATGCCGCTGCCCGCGCCTACCACCAGCGCTTTTCTGCCCGTGAGATCGAAGAGTTTTTTATAATCGAACACAAAAATGCTCCCTTGGAGCTGAATCGAAATGAGTGCTGACGCGCCACTCGAATTGTAAAAGTAGAAGATTAAATCAAGATGTGGCGCCCGATTTTCTTCCCAAGCGCAGGGCCGAGTGATTCCCCTCATGCGCGGGCTCGAAAACAGCTTCACCGAAGCGGATGGCGCCCATCAGCAGGCTGGCGCTGCGCTCAATGGCCTTGGTGATGTGCTCGGTGGCCTTGCGACGGGCGGCGCGTGTATCGCGCGCAGCGATTGCATCCACCAGGCTGATGTGCTCGCTGACCAGCACCGGGCCGTAAGGCTCGAACGAGAGGCCGAGGTAGAAGAACCGCATCAGCCGGATATGAATGTTGCCGACTACTTCCATGAGACGGCTGTTGCGCGTGGATTGCGCGATGAGGCAGTGCAACTGGTAGTTCGAACGGATGAACTCGCGATAGCTGGCCTTGTCGCCGACGCGGTACTCATAGCTAGCCAGACCGCGCATCTCATCAATCTCCTGCGGATGGGCTCGCTGGGCGGCGAAGGCAGCGGCGGAAGGCTCGAAGATGAGCTGCATCTCCTGGAGATCGTGGAACTCGGCTACGGAGAGCGGGGCGATGGAGTAGCCACGGAACGGGGTGATGCGGACCAGTCCTTCGTGCTCGAGGCGGCGACAGGCCTCGCGCACCGGGGTGCGGCTGGCGCTATACAGACGTCCCAGCTCAGCTTCGGAAAAGGATTTGCCCGGAGTCAGTTCGCACTCGACAATATCCTGCCGCAGCCTTTGATAAAGCGGTTCCCCTATGGTTTCCATGACTTAGCAAGAGATACCAGCGGTTTGCGGCAGTGTCAATACGCGACCCCGTGGCGCGTCTTGCCCATTATCGATCGACGATCAAGAAATAACGATGGACTAAATCAGGCAAGTCAGTATACAGACTGTTGACGATTTGTGAATATCCGGGCTAAAGTGGCTCAAAATCGAAAGACAGTTCCGGGTTTTCCTGCTTGATCGATTTTTGAAGCTAATTATTGTGGCTTTTGTCTTCTCTCCATCTGGGACCTGAGGCAGCCGCACGTCCGCCTGGCAGCGCGGGGCTTAGTAAATTCATAAAGGCACCATTGTTCCAATTCCCAATTTGCCAAGGAGATGCCATGGTAACTAGACTGCTCGCCCTGTTTGCTTCAAGTTCCCGATCAGGCTCCCAATCCATGTCCAGATCCGGTTCGCGGGGAGCCCGCCGGAAGAACGCGGCCGGCGCCCTGCTGGCGTGTTTTGCGGCGGTTGCGCTTCTTGCGCTGCCATATCGGGCCGGCGCGCAGGCTACCGGACAGGTAACTGGCATGGTGAGCGACCAGACGGGACTGGTGATCGCCGGTGCGAAGGTTGAGCTGATCAGCACGGCAACCGGGGAGGTGCGCACTGCCGCGACGGGCAGCGATGGCGCGTATGTCTTTCCGCTGGTTGCTCCGGGAATGTACCAGGAGCGGGTGAGCATGGCAGGCTTCCGCACCAACCTCATCAAGCAGGCTGAGGTGCTGGTGAATGGAACCACGCGGCTGGATGTGAAGCTGCAGGTGGGCAGCACTACCTCTGAGGTGACGGTGACGGGCGCGACGCCGCTGGTAGAAACCTCGAACGCGACGCTGGGCGACGTGGTGGAGCAGCAGAGCGTGGTGGACCTGCCGCTGAATGGGCGCAACTTTGCGCAACTGGGCACGCTGATTCCCGGCGTGGTGGCTCCGCCGAGCGGATTGGGCGGCGCGACCGGCAACGCGACGGTGGGCGGCTTTGGCGACTCGACGGGCAGCTACAACGTGAACGGGATGCGCAACCAATCGAATAGCTTTCTTTTGGACGGCGCGCCGAACAACGATTCGTTCAACAGCGGCTTTGTGATGCGGCCTCCGCCGGACGCGATCCAGGAGTTCAAGATCATGTCGCACTCGTACGAGGCCGAATACGGACGCAATGCGGGCTCGGTGGTGGACGTGGTGACCAAATCGGGCACGAACCAGGTTCATGGCGATGTGTGGAACTTCAACCGCGAAGGGATTCTGGCGGCGAGAACGTATTTTGCCCGGGTGGGATCGGTTCCCAAGCCGACCTATTTGCAGAACCAGTTCGGCGGCTCGGCCGGCGGGCCGATCATCAAGGACAAGGTGTTCATCTTCGGCTTTTATGAGGGTTTCCGGCTGCACGACGGAACCGCGAATACGCTGAACGTGCTGGTTCCGGGAACGCAGGAGCGGGGCGGAAATTTCTCTGAACTGTTGCCGGCGGGCACCACCTGCGCGACTGTGACTGGCAGCACGCCGGGCGTGGTGATTGACCCTGCGACCGGGACGCCTGCCTGCTACAACAACATTCCCAATGCGTTCAATCCCAACCGCATCAGCCCCATCAGCGCGGCCATTCTCAGCGACTATATTCCGCTGCCTCCTACAGCAAACGGCGGCGCGACGCAGGGCCAGTACCTGGCATTTCCGGCGAATATCGATAACCGCAACCAGTACGGTATTCGCGGCGACTGGAAGTTCGGCAAGCACGCGATACTCGGCCGTTATCTGTACGCGCACCAGAACTTCTTCGATCCGGTGACGCCTTCGAACTTCGCGCCCAAGGGCAATTATCAGATCATGACGCCAACGGATGAGATGGCGTCGGACATCTGGACGATCAACAGTCACATCGTCAACACGGCGCGGTTCCTGCACCAGCGCATTCAGGGCGTGCCCAATCAGACCAGCCAGTTGAACCTGAGCTCGCTTGGCTATCAGTTCGCGTCCACGAACGAGACGGCCAAAGGCCTGCCCAACGACACGCTTACGGGCTCATTTTCGACGGGCGATGCGCAGCAGCCATTTGCCAATCGCGTAAATGATGTTCTAGCTGAGACCGACGATATTACCGTTGTCGGGGGCAAGCATCTTTACCAGTTTGGAGTCGAATTCGAGCGCGACGCCATCAACCTGCTTTACATCAATCGGCCCAACGGCAACTTCACGTTTAACCCATACTTCACGAAGAATGTGCTCGCCGATTTCCTGCTCGGTTTTCCGTATGAGTTCCAGCAGGGGTCGGGCGATCCAGCGTTGAACGGCAGCTCGTGGACCTATGCCGCTTACGCGCAGGATGAATATCGCGTGCTTCCGCGGCTGACGCTGCAACTGGGGCTGCGCTACGATCTGAGCCTGCCCTTCTACGAGGCAAGCAACCATCTGGCGTCGCTGGTTCCGGGGCAGCAGTCGACCGTTCAGCCCAGCGCGCCCGTGGGACTGGTCTATCCCGGAGACAAGGGCATTCCGCGCGGCACTTATTACGCCGACTCCACCAATTTTGCACCGCGGCTGGGCGCCATCTTCGATCCATTCGGCAGCGGCAAGACCAGCGTTCGCGCCGGATGGGGGCTGTTCTACGACACCACGCCCGGGCAGGGGACGTTCTTCCAGGACGGCACGCTGGCGCCGCCCTTCCAACCGCTGCAGGAGATTAACCTTTATTCGAATCCAACTGCTTCGGCAACCGATGCGTGGTTTGCCAATCCTTACACCGGAATTTCCGCCGGCGCGCCGGGATTCCCGCCGGGGCTGACGTTCATCGGCTGGCAACTGCCGCACACTTATAAGACGCCGCGCATCCAGGAGTACAACCTGGGCGTGCAACGACAAGTGACGAGCCAGATGGGCTTCGAAGTTGCGTATGTAGGATCGCGCGGCGACTATATTCCGATCTTTATCGAAGTAAATCCCACGGGCATAGTTGCCACGAACTCCACTACTCCAAATACGAACGCCTATAAGTCGGCCGGCTACGCGAATTCTCCGTTCCCGGCGTTTGGCCTTACGCGGCCAACATTTTCTGCCGGCCACTCCTGGTACGACTCGTTGCAGGCCAATCTGCAAATGCGCGACTACCATCATCTGCAGGGAACGCTGTCGTACACATGGAGCCACTCTCTCGATAATGCTTCCGGGTTGAATATCGGCGGCGATTCGCGGCCGGTGCTGCCGGTGACGATCGGCAATCAGGCGTCGATCGATGCTGCGGTTGCACGCGAGAAAGGACCTTCGCTTTACGACGCGCGCAACCGCGTAGTGCTCAGCCTGCAATACGCGTTTCCGGCGATGGAAAGCCACAACGTGCTAGAGCGCGAGCTGGTGGGCGGTTGGAACTTCAACACGATTTACCAGATTCAGTCCGGCAGTCCGTTTGCAGTGGTGGATGCCTCCACTACGGCGCAATCTCTTACCTTTCGTCCAAACCAGACTTGCAACCCGAACGCCGGCGCACAGCACAACGTAACACAGTTCTTCAACACCGCATGCTTTGCGCTGCCCACGACGGTTGTGAACGGCGTGACGCTGATCAACAACAGCCAGAGCGGCGATGCGGCGCGGAATTCCGTGCTGGGGCCGGGGTTCAACACCACCGATGCTTCAATCTTCAAGACCGTTGGTCTGAATGAGAATGACAAGCTCGAGTTTCGCTTCGAGGTGTTCAACGTGTTTAACGAGGCGCATTTCGCAAATCCCATTGCAACGTTAGGCACTTCGACCTTCGGGCAGATCACGAGCACGATCGGCACTGATTCGCGCATTATTCAGCTGGCGGCAAAGTTGGCGTTCTGATTGGTCAATTTGGCCAATGGATTTCGGGAGTTGGGAGTTGAGAGTTTAGGGAACGCGACCGGGGCAAGCGCGTTTCGTACGCAGGAGCGGGCTTGCCGCAAATTAGAATGGCCTCCTTGGCCTGTTATCGGGGCCGGGGACTTACCTGATTCATCCTGGGGATTCTCATGGCCACCTTTGCCGTGCCGCTGAAGGTTCAGGACCGCGTCTCAAGGAGCGTGGAGGAGATCGCGGAAGAGATGATCGCGTTTCTCCAGGCGCTGGTCCGCGTGCCAACGGTCAACCCACCAGGAGAGAACTATATTGCGGGCGCGGAGCTGATCGGCGCGAAGCTGAGACAGTTTGGATACGCTACGCATTTCATCTCCGCGGATGGCCTAGCCGAGCATACGCGCGC
>JASIJX010000591.1 GCA_030049955.1 Acidobacteriaceae bacterium | reverse complement strand
TCGATCACCGGCAGCGCCGTGAGCGAACCTCCGCCCTTCTTGTCGCTGAGCTTGGCCGAGCGCTCCAACAGCCGCGAGTGGAGATAGAAGACGTCGCCCGGGTACGCTTCGCGGCCCGGCGGACGGCGCAGCAGCAGCGAAATCTCGCGGTACGCCATGGCGTGCTTCGACAGATCGTCGTACATCACCAGCGCGTGTTTGCCGTTGTCGCGGAAGAACTCGCCCATGGCCGTCGCGGCATAGGGAGCGAGGAAAAGCATCGGCGCTGGTTCGGAGGCCGACGCAGCCACGATAATCGTGTGTCCCATGGCTCCGGCTTCGGTCAGCGTCTGCACCACCTGCGCGATTGACGAGCGCTTCTGGCCGATGGCGCAGTAGATGCAGATCAGATCGTTCTTGGCGTTGTTGATGATCGTGTCCAGCAGCACGGCCGTCTTGCCGGTCTGGCGGTCGCCAATGATGAGTTCGCGCTGGCCGCGGCCGATGGGAAACATGGCGTCAATCGCCTTGAGGCCCGTAGCCATTGGCTCGCGCACCGGCTGGCGGTCAATAATGCCCGGCGCCAGGCGCTCCACGGGCAGCGTCTCGGAGGTGGCGATCGGGCCCCGGTCGTCGATGGGCTGGCCCAGCGCGTTCACCACGCGCCCAACCATGGCTTCACCCACGGGCACGGAGAGAATCTTGCCCGTGCGCCGCACCTCGTCGCCTTCCTTGAGCTCGGTGTACTCGCCCAGGATGACCGCGCCCACCTGGTCCTCTTCGAGCGATAGCGCCAGGCCCGCCACTCCGTGCGGAAAGCTGAGCAACTCGCCGGCCATTACCTTGTCGAGCCCGTGCAGCCGCGCAATGCCGTCGCCCAGTGATGTGATGGTCCCGATCTCGTCGACCTGGACTTTCGAATCGTAATTCGCAATCTGCTCGCGAAGAAGTTGTGTAATCTCGTCTGCTCTGATCTGCGCCATCTGCGTTCCTTAAGGGGTCAGGTGTCAGTTTTCAGGGATCAGTTCTCCGCAGTCGTGTGCGTGCCCTCGATCCGATTCTGCCGAACCCTCGTCTCCATCTTGAAATCTCGATACCAAATTCACAAATGCGTTTGTAACCGAACAAGTGCGAGGTTTCTGATCCCTGACATCTGAAACCTGATCCCTGCGCCTTCAGCCAGCCAACTGCTCGCGCAGCCGCTCCAGCCGCCCGCGGACGGAGCCGTCGTACTCCGTTGAGCCGATGCGCACCACCGTGCCGCCCAGGATCGACTTGTCCTGCCGGAATGTCGCGTCGATCTTTGCGCCGGCCAACCTGCCTACTTCGGCAAGCAGCACGTCGCGTTCCTCTTTGCCAAGTTCGCGCGCCGTCACAATCTCCGCTGGCTTGATGCCCATCCGCTCCTGCAATAGGCTTCGATAGGCTGTGGCCACCTCGACCACGCTCGCGATGCGGTCGTTCTGGATCAACACTGCGATCAGATTGCGCAGCTCGCGTTGCATCCCGAGCTTCGCGTTGAGCTTGTCCAGTACGGCGACCTTCTGCACCGCGGGAATGGCCGGGTTGACAAAGACCTCGCGTAACTCGCGGCTGCTCTGCCATGTGGCCAGAAAATCCGCCAACTGCCGGTCAATGGCCGTCGTGTCCAGCCTTGCGTCCGTCACCACGTCGAGAAATGCGCTGGCATAACGGAAAACAAATGCCGCCATCTACTTCTTTCCTCCCCTGCCTGCGCTCTCAACCGCCACTTCTTTCTCGAAATGTCCGATGAACTCGTTGATCACTGCGCGATCCGTCTCCGGAGTGAGGGCAAGCTGCTTTTCTGCATGCTCGATCGCCAGGTCTGCTGCAAATACGCGCAGCGCACGCCGCGCCTGCGTCGCCGCTGCGCCAATCTCCTGCTCCGCGGAGGCGACAATGCGCTCGCTCTCTTCTTTCATTGAGGCTTTAATCCGCTTCTCGTCCTCCGCGCTCTCCTGCTCCACCCGCGAGCGGAATTCTGCGATCTCCTGATCGAGCCCGGCGAGCTTGGCTTCCACGGCACTCAGCCGCTGCCTCGCCTCTTCGGTGGCCTTGCGCGCCACCTCGAGATCCTGACGCAGCGTCTCCGAGCGTTTACGGAAGATCTTTGGCAGCATTCGCGCCAAAGGAATGGCGATAGCGAAGAAAATGATGGCGAAGTTGATGGCCAGAAAGATCGTGCGCGCTGTTGGCTCGCTCACGTGCATGAAACTAGCCAGTTCGTGCACCACCGGCGCGTTCAGGAAACCTTGTTCCTGCCGCTCTTCTTTATTAGGCGTTTCGGTGGCCGCAGGATTATTAATTAGTCCACCGTGATGATGAACCGTGGTTTCCTGCGCGAAAGCACGAACAGGAACGGTGGCTGGCGCAATCGTAAGCAATGCGAGGAAGGCCAGACCAACAATACGCCGCGAACGGCGAGCGTGCGATGAAGAATGAATCAACGGGAACCCCCGGCAGCCGCGGGCAATACGGCGCGCACAGCCATGCGGGCCAGTTCGGTAGCAGAAGCCTGGATCGCCTGCCGCGCGGTCTGGGCTTCGGTTTCCACCGCAGCTCTGGCCTGCTCCACCTTCTGTCCTGCCGATTTGCGCGCCGTCTCAAGCGCCGCATCGCGCTCGGCTATCCACTGTTTCAGCCGTTGTTCGCGAACCTTGAACACTTCGCCGCGCGCATGCCGCAGTTTTTCGGCATATTCGGCAGCACGCGCTTCGGCATTGGCAATCGCATTCTGCGCCTCTTCCATGGCTCCCAGGGTCAGGGCGCGGCGGCGCGCCAGCACGGCCGTCAGCGGCTTGTGCACCAGGAATTCATAGGCAACCACCAGCACCAGAAACAGAGCAGCCGTGGGGATGGCGCCCACCATCAGCGCACCGACTTGTTGAAGGAGTACTTCCATGTTGAGAGGGGATTCGCTCCGGCTTTCCGATTGCGTTTCGACCGTGGTAGAACACTCTTTTGTATCAAGATAAGGGCGCGACGGTCAACGCGCACAAATCCATTATCCGAGCCCGGCGACCCGCCGCTTGGAGCTGAAAATTAATCTACGAAGAGGGCTTGATTTTGTCCGCAACAAGCCTAAACTTAACTTACCACCTAGACCCGGTCCAGGGTCCAGCGGGCAGCCGGTTTCGGGAAACCTTCCACTCCCAAAGCCGGCGGCCCGCTTCTTAATTTTCGGGGCAATTCGGCGTGCGGGGTTTTACGGCCTTCCCACCGCCGCGGCATCCACGCTTAATAACCCCTGCGCGCGCAACCAGTTCTCGAGCAGCGCAGGCCACTTGTCTAGAGCCGGATCGCCTTTGCCCAGCCCGGTGCCGTGCGGCCCATTGGCAAAGATGTGCATCTCGGACGGAACGCCGGCCTTAACCAAAGCCTCATAAAAATCCAGGCTCTGTTGCACGGGAACTGTCTTGTCAGTGAACGTGTGATAGATGAACGTCGGCGGCGTACTGCTGCTCACGAAAAACTGCGGAGTGTAGGCGGCGCGCAGCGCGTTGCAAGTGTCCATCACGTTGAACAACTTGCAGTAGCTCAGGTGCGAGGTGTCGGTGGTGATGGCGCCGAGCCACGGATAGCCGAGCACCAGGAAATCAGGACGGCTCGAAACCTGCTCCACCGGGTCGGCTGACGTGGAATTGCCCATAACGGGTTGGGTTGCGGCCAGCGCAGCCAGGTGCCCGCCCGCTGAAAAGCCAACCAGCACGATCCGGTTCGGAGCGATGTGATAGTCGGCCGCCCGTGCCCGTACCGTCTGGATTGCCCGCCGCGCATCGAGCAGCGGCACTGGAAGCAGGTAGCCGTTGGATGAGAGGCGGTAAGCGAGCACGAAGGCCCTGAATCCGCGTGCGGTGAACCAGTCGGCAACTTCGCGCCCTTCGAGATCGGCAGCCAGCCGCAAATACGAGCCGCCAGGCAAAATCACCACCGCCGACCCGTTCTCCGTCCCTTGCCGCGGAGAAAAAATCGTCATCGTCGGGATATCCGCGCAGCCGTCGCCTTTGGCCTGCGGCGGTTCGCCGGGCCACAGCTTTACGGTCTGAATGCCCAGAAAGGCATTGTCCGTTCCTGCCGTCGAGCAGGAGGTGGTTTCGGCGACAGCCGTTGATACAAAGAAAAGCGCTGCAGCGAGGAAGAAGGGAAGTCGTTTCATTGATCGTTAGAGTGATTCGGAAGGATTATACGACCGTGAGAATCTGGAAACCGGCGCTACAGCCACAACGCCGTATGTCCCGGGCAGGTTTTCTCGGCCTGCACGCACAACGTCTCGGCCAGCTCCATTCCGTGCCGCGCAAAATAAAACGCCGCGCCGTGCACGCGCTCCTGCATTGCGCCGCCGGGGTAGAGCGCTTGCGAAATTGCATGTGCATGCTTGCCCAGGGAATTTTCTTTCTGCAACTGGAAGTTGGCCGCGAGCGTCCTAAGCCGGTTCATCTGGTAGCGCATCTTGCTCGCCGCGGTCTCGGCCGAGCGCGCCAACCCCTCGTCGTGCGAGTTCATCCACTCGAGCAGTGCCTCAAGCTCCGTGTCCAGCGCCTGGCCGGCGGCGGCGAGCCTGCGCTTGCCCTCGATCGGCATAGCGCGCGCCGCCAGCAGGTTCGCCAGCTCGTTCTCGTCCAGCTCGAAGACGCGTTCCAGCGAAAGCTCATGCTGGCGCAGCAGTTCTCCAATCGCCGGCTCAATCAGCGTGCCGGAAAATCGCGGCGCAGCCGGCGTGGACCGGCCAAGAATGCGTTCGTAAAGCACTGCGGACTGTGCAAAGTAGGCAATCTCCGACGGGCCGCCGACGATCAGCGATGTCGACAGCAGGAAATCCTGAAATACCGGGCGCAGCAGCGCCGCCGGTGAAATCCGCTCCGGCTCCGCGTCGAGAATTCCGAGCAGGTCTGCGGTCGAGTAGCTCTGCCTTCCTGCCTGCCACAACCCCTGCGGCTCTTCGGCGCTCGGCGTGGTCCGCTTCAGGGCCACGCGTGCCCCGGTCTGCTCGTCAATAAGAAACAGCAAGCTCGATTGCGGGGTCACTGCGACCTGGGCATGATAGCCCGCGGCTTCGAGCGCCGCATTGCGCTCGAGCAGCGCCGCGTGCAGCTCGTCGGCACGCTCAATTGCGGCGCGAAGCACCGGCGCGCCGATTTGGTGAAACTCCCGCCCGCTCGCGTCAAGCGTCAGTAACCCCTGCGCGGCAAACACCTTCGCATAAAGTTCAGCGAACGCCTGCGCAAAGGTTCGGCCCGGTTGATAAGCCGATGCAAGGATCTCGGTTGTCTCCGACGGTCCGAGCAACTCACGTGCGCGCTCCACGAGCGGAATAATCGCCTCGTCGAACGCCACGCCGCCCACCGGCTGCGGCACTACCGGCGCGGAGGCGTACACCAGCTTTTCCATCTCCCGCCGGCCGGGCAAAACCACGTTGTTCACTTCGGCAAAATCGTGGTCTTCTGAGGCTAACCAGAAAACTGTCACATGGGGTCTGCCGCACGCAGTGCCCTGGCGCGCTCGGGCAAAAGCCGTTGCCATTTTGAAGGGCGTAAACAGCGGCCCGCCAAAGAGCGCCACCTGCTGGCCGGTAACCACCGTCCCCGCTCCATTTGCCAGCGCCTCCAGCGCCGGCGCTGCGGTTTGCTCCCGATTCTGCGCCGCCAGCAGCTTCACTACCTGCGGCCGATGTGCCGCAATCGCCGTCCCCTTCTGCCAGCCGGTCTCGCGTGCCACCGATGGGTAGAACCGGCGGACGGCTCCTTCACCGGAACAGAAATCAAGATACAGCCGGCTCAGCCCCGGCACCA
>JASIJX010000590.1 GCA_030049955.1 Acidobacteriaceae bacterium | reverse complement strand
GCAGAGCGCCGCGGCCGCCTCCGGGATGAGCTGCCGGTAAACGGCCAGTCCATCCCCATCGGCGAAAAGCGCAATCGCCGGCTCAAAGTCGCGCACCTCCACAGAAAGGAGCTCGCGGTCGCTCTCCGGCACGTACGGCGGATTGGAAACGACAATATTGAAGGATTCGCCGAGCACCGGGTCGAGAAGATCGCCGCCGAGGAATCGGATGCGGTCGGCAACGCTGTTTCGCGCGGCATTCTCAAGCGCAACCGCCAATGCGGCCGGTGAAAGATCGGTTGCCGTGATAGCGGCCTGCGGCAGTTTGCTCGCCAGCGCCACGGCAATAGCGCCTGAGCCGGTCCCAACATCCACAATGCGCGGCCGGTTGATACCGCCCGCCAGCTCCAGCACCCGCTCCACAGCGTGCTCTGTCTCCGGCCGCGGAATCAGAACGTCGCGCGTCACGCGGAAAGGCAGCCCGTAAAACTCGGCCTCACCGACAATGTATTGAATCGGCTCGCCCGATCGCCGCCGTTCGATGACAGATCGATAAGGGATCGTACACTCGGTGCCGATCTCGTCGTGCCAGTAAGCCAGTATCCACGCGCGGTCCTTGCCCAGCACGTGCATCATGAGCCGCTCCGCATCCTGCAGCGCGCGGTCAGGATGCGGTCCGCGCCCCAGACGCTCGGCCCCGGCAAACACGAACTCGGAAACCGAGGGCATGCGTCAGGCAGCCTGCTCGCCGCCGGATTTCAACTGCTCGGCCTGGTAATGCGCGATGAGCGCATCGACCACCGGCTGCAGCCTGCCTTCCATGATCAGGTCGAGCTGGTGCAGCGTGAGGCCGATGCGGTGGTCGGTGAGCCGGTTCTGCGGAAAGTTATAGGTGCGGATCTTCTCGCTGCGGTCGCCGGACCCCACCTGCGACTTGCGCGTAGCCGCCAGTTCCGCATTTTGCCGCTCTTGCTCCACTTCATACAGCCGCGAACGCAGCACGCGCATCGCCTTCTCGCGGTTCTTGATCTGCGATTTTTCGTCCTGGCAGCTCACCACCGTGTTCGTCGGCAGGTGCGTAATGCGCACAGCGGAATACGTAGTATTCACCGACTGCCCGCCCGGGCCCGACGAACAGAATGTGTCGATGCGGATGTCCTTGGCCTCTATCTTGATATCAACGTCCTCGGCCTCTGGCAGCACGGCGACGGTAACTGCCGAAGTATGCACGCGTCCCTGTGTCTCCGTGGCCGGCACGCGCTGCACGCGATGCACCCCGCTCTCCCACTTGAGCTGCGAGTAAACGCGCTCGCCTTCGATAATGGCAATCACTTCCTTGTATCCGCCCACGCCCGACTCCGAAAGCGACAGCACCTCCACCTTCCAGCGGTGCTGCTCTGCAAAGCGCGTGTACATGCGAAAGACCTCGGCGGCAAATAGCGAGGCCTCGTCGCCGCCCGTGCCGGCGCGGATTTCGAGAATGACGTTTTTCTCGTCGTTCGGGTCCTTGGGCAGCAGCAGAATCTTTAGCTCTTCTTCAAGAGCGGCCGCGCGCGGCTCGAGCGCGGCAATCTCCTCTTGCGCCATCGCGCGCAGGTCGGGGTCGTTTTCGTTCAGCATCTGACGTGCATCGGCCAGGCCCTGCCGCGCCTGCTTCAGCTCGCGGTATTTCTCCACCGTCGGCTCAATCTCGCGCAGCGCCTTGGCAGTTTTCTGGTAGCGCTCATGGTCGTTTAGCACCTCGGGCAGCGCAAATTGTGCCTGCATCTCGTTATAGCGCTGCTGCATCTGTTCCAGGCGATCGATCATAACTCCTCATCGGGCGCGGAAAAGCTCACGCGCCAGCTTTTTTGGTCTTGGAAGGGTGAAGATGGCAGACGAACAGTATGTGCGGCGGGCGCCGCTAAAGGAGGGCCGGAATGGGCTGATGCAAAAACATCCTGCTTTTATTCTACCTCGGCTTTATCTGGGCCCGGGATCATCTCGGCGATGGATTGCCGTTCAGTGCCGGATCACTCCCAGGTGTCGATGGTGACGAACCGGTGTGTCGGCCGGTAGCGGCGGACGAGAATTTGTGCCGCCGCCAGTGACGGCGCGCGATACGCACGCCTGTCGAGATGGCCGCCATCGTGCAGTACGATGTTGGCCGCTCGGCCGCAGCGAGTGAGCCGGGCGATCTTTGTCTTGAGCCGCTCCGCGATCCGCTCGCCCGAGCTTTCGCTCCAGTCTGTAGTCATTGCATTCCAAAGAACCGGCGTCAAGCCCAGCTCGCGGGCAATAGCCAGCGTAGCCGGCCGGCGCGAACCGTAGGGCGGGCGAAAGTACCGCACAGGTGCGCCGGTAATCTGTTCGAGGGTTTCGCGCGTCCGCGCCAGCTCTTCGTGAATGCGCGACCGGCTGGCCAGCGCCAGGTCAGGATGGCTCCACGAATGGTTCCCGATCAGATGCCCAGCTCCGGCAATCTGCCGCACCAGCTCCGGTTCAGCCTGCGCATAGCTGCCCAGCAGAAAGAACGTAGCGTGCACCTCGTGCGCGGCCAGCATCTCCAGCAGCCGCGGCGTCCACGCCGGGTTAGGCCCGTCATCAAAGGTGAGCGCCAGTTCGCCCGCCCGCGCCGGTGCAATCAGCGCCTCGCCGAACAAGCGCGACGTGGGCCATCGCGCGGCGTAGGCAAAGCTACCCGCAGCCAGACCCAGTCCGGCCGCCGCACCCAGGCCGATCCAGCTTCCCATCGCCGTACCGATTGCGCCGCTCATCGCCTTCCAGTCTCAGCTCAGGGACCGTCTCTCGGCAACCGGGCGATCTGGGTGCGTCGCTTTGCTGTTGCGGTTTTCGCATTCGAACAGCAATCTTAGAGCAATGCCCGAACTGCCCGACATTACTGCCTATCTCACCGCGCTCGAACCGCGCATCCTCGGCCGAACACTGGAGCGTGTGCGGCTCGCAAGCGTCTTCGTTCTGCGTACTGTGGACCCGCCGGTAAGCGCCGCCGAAGGCCGAAGCGTGACGGCATTGCGCCGCATCGGCAAGCGCATCGCCATTGGAGTTGAAGGTGACATCTGGCTGGTGATCCATCTGATGATCGCCGGCCGTCTGCACTGGCGACCGGCTGAGGCCAAACTCGCTAGCCGCAATACTCTGCTTGCCCTGGATTTCGCAAACGGCAGCCTGGTGCTCACCGAAGCCGGATCGAAGCGCCGCGCCTCACTGCACCTAGTTCGCGGCGAGCAAGGCCTGCACGAGATGGACCCGGGTGGCATCGAACTTTTCTCATCGGATCTGGATGCGTTTCGAGCGGCTCTAACGGCCGAGAACCGCACGCTCAAGCGCGCCCTCACCGATCCGCGCCTGCTCAGCGGCATCGGCAACGCCTACTCCGACGAGATCCTTCATGCCGCAAAGCTTTCGCCCGTGGCGCTCACCCAAAAGCTTAAGCCGGAAGAATGGGAGCGCCTCTACGCCGCCACGCGCGAAACTCTCTCCATCTGGATGGAACGGCTCGCCACTGAAGCGAGGAAAAAATTCCCGGAGAATGTAACGGCCTTCCGGCCGGAGATGGCCGTGCACGGCCGCTTCAACCAGCCCTGCCCGCGCTGCGGCGCAAAGATCCAGCGCATCCGCTACGCCGACAACGAAACCAACTACTGCGCCGTTTGTCAGACCGGCGGAAAGGTGCTGGCCGATCGGAGCCTGTCGCGGCTGCTCGGCGCCGACTGGCCGCGAACGCTGGATGAACTCGAAGCCCTGAAGCGACGCTGAGTTACGCTCTACTCGATCCCGTTCCGGCTCCGAAAATCACTTACGGCAAAACGGAAGAATTCTTCAGCGCGGCTCTTGAATACGGCCGAATCGAATTGAAGCGAATGCTGCCTGATAGCCTCTGGCGAAAACCGATCCTGTTGGGCTTCAAATTGAAGTATCGCCTCAGTGAGCGACGATACCGACTGTTCGGCGAAGAATATGCCGGTTGGGTTCTCAACGGCGGGCCTTCGCGGCAGCGCTCCGCGCACAGTTTCTAGGGCTCCACCGGACGCATACGCGATGACCGGCCGCCCGAAACTTTGCGCTTCGACAGGAACTATGCCAAAGTCTTCTTCTCCGGGAAATAGGAGCGCCCGCGCCCCGGACAGATTCGCGCGCATTTCCTCGTCGTTCACATGGCCGAGAAACTCGACTGTCGGGCCCGCCATTCGGCGCAGTTTCTTATACTCAGGCCCATCGCCTATAACCTTCAGCCTTCGACTTAGTTCTGTGCACGCGCGAACAGCCAGATCGGCGCGCTTGTAATCCACAAGCCGACCTATAGTAACGTAATAATCCCCTGGAGTAGAGGAGATATTTCCCTTAGTTGTCTCTACTGGCGGATAAATTACATGACTTTCCCGACCATAGTACTTTCGAATACGGGAAGCGACGAAGTTTGAATTCGCTACAAAATAATCAACGCGGCCTGCAGTCGCATAATCCCAAAGCCGTATGTAATGGGAAGTTAGTGCGAAGATCGGTCCGACAATCTTCCCCATACTTCGCCGGTACTCCGGGTACATCTCCCATATGTACCGCATCGGAGAATGACAGTAGCAAACGTGGCACGTTCTGGACGAAGTAATCACGCCTTTTGCCGGCCCGGACTCTGAACTGATGACCAGGTCGTAATCTCGCAGATCGAACTGCTCGAGAGCGAAGGGTTGCAAAAAAAAGAAATGACGATGAAACTTTCTCGCCCCGGGCACGTGTTGCAGGAACGATGTCGTCAGCATTCTCGATTGCAGTGTGGGTGCCAATGCTGCCCGGTCCGCTACGAGGGCATACAAATCGGCCTGAGGGAACACCTCGGCCAACGCTTCCACCACCCGCTCTCCACCGGCCCTGCCAACGAACCAGTAGTGAACGATGGCGACACGTAGGTTGTCCAGTTGCGCCTCAGCTGGAGCGGAGATTCCCATCGATACGGCCTCGGTGTCCCGATTATAATAGAGCCTGCTAAAATAGACCGCGCGTCAAAGTGCCATCGCAATACTTTCTCGTTTCTGCAATTGCCATTTTTGCAAGAAATGAAGACTGTGCATTCATTGATGCATTACTGCACATCATCTCTGCGAGCACAAGCTGGCACGGGCTGAAGACCTTCTCATAGGGTCAACTTCCGCTTTCGGTCGAGTGGAGGGTAATTTGCACAAATGACCTATAATCGGTCGCTCTGTGCAGTATCTGTCGCTTAGTGCACGTTGGATTTCCAGAAGTACTTACCGGAACTTCTGGATAGCCTCCGCCTGCAGGTTTTCCAGCCGTGCGAGTTAGTTGTTTACCTTGCTGGCTCGGCCAACGGAACATTAGCCCTTTGGGATGTATTTTCCAAGAAATGTTGTTTTCCGGTCCGAATAATTCGCAACACAACCCGGCTTCGGCCAACAAAGAAATTCGAAAAGGCGATTTCGTGCGAAGGAGAGTTCAAAGCTTTCTGCGACGCCAATGACATCTGGCACCCCGAGAAGTTTTCTACGCTCAGCGAATACCTGCTTCCTGCCGTCGGAAATCTCCGGTGATTCTCGGCTCAATCCTGTCTTAGGGACGCTGGGTGCCTTGCGCGATCCGCGTATACCTCCTGAAAGTTGGCAAACGGCCTACATGTAGGTACCAATCCGAATTTCCAACCAGCCATGTCTCCAAATCCCAACCATTTGTGGGTGATTTTGCAAAATTGGACTCCACCTGTTTAGGGTGGAGGGGTACGAGTCGCTCGTTGCAGGACTTTACGCTGGACTTGGCCGGGATCGAGCCGACGACCCCCTCCATGCATGGAATTTTCGTGATACAGATCTGTTGATGGCAAAGGACGTATAAGTCGGCAAAGCCGGAAAATGAACCAAGAAGGCGCTTTTTTTCTGCCAGATTTTCCAACCGAGCGGGCGGGCGATATGTTGGGACTCGGCCCGAGTTTCGATCGGGGTGGAGTTTCGGGTGGACGACGATTCGGACCTCGCAGCCGCGATCCTAGATCGCATCCTCGAACGCGGCTGCCTGATCCCTCTCGATGGACCTTCCCTACGCACCAGTTCCCTCAATCCGGAGGGTGAGCTTGTGCAACTCAACCAGGTGTGCCAGAATTGCTGGAATTTCAAGGCCGGAATTTCCGGAATCCGCATGTGTAAAATGCAGATAAGTTGATTTTTTCAGCTGCTTGATCCGACAGGAAACAATGGCCGCTACTGACTCCGAAACTATCTTCGAGGTTCTCGCGCGCCAGTTCGAACTGGCTAAGCTCAACGAAGCGAAGGATGGTGCACTCATTCAGGTCGTCGATCCAGGCATCCCACCCGACGAGAAATCCTTCCCTCAGCGCGGCCTGATCGTTATTGGATCCACTGCATTCAGGCTCATTGTCGGAATTTTTGCTGCTTTTCTACAGGCTGCTACCTGGCGTTGGAAAGGCGATTCCGAGACTGCGTTAAAGCTCCATCTACTGCGCGATGCGCTCGCTCTCACGCGGTAGTTCGGATCCGCGACGTATGCGCGAGGCTCCATTGGACCAGCCTTCATCCCACAGGGCCGTAACAACTGAATCTGCGGCGAACGGCGAGGAGTGTCCTGTTCGGTCGTCTCAGCACGGGGATCTGCCCCGGAGCTTCGGTATCATTCGCGCGCTCATGATCCGAAGAAACGATGACGCTCGCGATAATGTTAAGTATTCCAGATCAGAAAGAATTCTTCGAGCAGTGCAATCTGGAGCATCATCTGCTATCGCCCGCGTGTTTCAGCTAGGCATCTCTTTGATAACCATTCGACTCACAATTCACTATTTGGGTGCCGAGCGGTTTGGGCTGTGGATGACGATATTTTCGCTGATCAATATCCTGAATTTTGCTGATTTTGGTATTGGGAACGGCCTCCTGAATGCTATAGCCGAAGCTTACGGGAGGCGTGATTCCAAATCCATCCAAGAGGCAATTTCAAGTGGATTCTTCGCGCTTTCGATATTGTCGCTATTTTTCTGTGCGCTATTCTTAGTTTCGTATCAATATATACATTGGTCGAGCATCTTCAAATTGCACTCACCTACTGCCGTTCGAGAGGCAGGTCCCACCACCTTCATATTTTTTGCATGCTTTGCAGTTGCACTCCCACTCGGTGTCGCGCAGCGTATTCAGCTTGCACTTCAGAAAGGATATCTTAACGGAATATGGTCGATCCTCGGTACAACAGTGGGGTTTGTAGGACTGTGCTTGGCCATACGTGCCAAACTTGGCCTGCCCTGGCTTGTTCTTTCTGTCGCAGGTGGACCATCTATCTCATTGCTGGCAAATTGCATCTTCATTTTTTGTCGGCAGCCTAATCTCCGACCAAGTCTGGCTTGCGTCTCCCGAAAGTTTTCAAAGCAAATTCTAAAAGCAGGAACCCTGTTTTTTGTGCTTCAAATTGCAATGGCGGTCGGCTACCAATCAGACAATATAGTAATCGCGAGGATTTTGGGGCCGGAAGCCGTTGCTTCATATTCTGTGGCGCTTCGCATATTCCAAAGTGTCCCCATCTTTCTGGGCTTTTTCATGCTGGCATTATGGCCGGCTTATGGTGAGGCGGTGGCAGGCGGGGATTATGCTTGGATTCGAGCAACCTACCGTAGATCAGTTTCTCTGAACGGGCTTATTGGCGTTATTGCGGCGCTTGTTCTCTTTGTTTCGGCTCGTTTAATCATTCGTTTATGGGTGGGTAGGGGCCTAGAGCCTACACACCTGTTGCTGATCGCTCTCGCAGCCTACTGCATTACCAACTCCCTAGTCGGGCCGATCTCGGCGATGATGAACGGCATGAGTTTGCTTCGCTTTCAGGCAGTATCGTGGTCAATCATGGCTGTTGCGAATCTTACATTATCAATTTGGTTGACCAAATTGATTGGAGTTTCCGGAGTTGTTTTTGGATCGGTGATTTCTCAAGGCGTTTTCATACTTATTCCAAGCATCTGGTATATTCGGAGCGTTCTCACGGGTTCACAGTCGGGGGAAGTCGGCAACGTCGCTGGCTCGGAACTGCTGTGAGTCGCTGCATTTTCAAAGTATGAGATCTTCGCCCTCACACTTTGCTTTTTTAACCGGCCCATGATCAGATTTAAAGGAAAAGCGCGGGCCGGCAAATCTGGACTGGAGAAGCAGTATCGAATGAAACCGAGTGAGGTCAAACACGCCGCCACTATTGTTCTTACGGCAACCATACGGGTCCGGGCGAACATGTCTATGACAGTGCGCACTTCTACTTCTCTTCGACTCGCCGACTATCGAGAATCATTCTTGAATTGGCTATCGAACCGCAGTGTCCAACGGATTGTTTTTGTAGAGAACTCGGGCTATGACCTTTCTGAATTTGAACATTTAGCGAGAATGAATTCTGACAAATCAGTGGAGTTACTTTCCTTTGTCTGTCCAGATTTTCCAGGGGAGCGCGGTAAGGGATATGGCGAGATGTTCTGCCTCGACTACGCATTGCGCAATTCGCGCCTTTTAGAACAGTCGCGACACTTCATCAAAACCTCTGGCCGATACTATCTCCGCAATGTTCAACGGTTAGTCAATTTCTTGGAACGACATCCGGAGCTTGAGGTCGTATGTAATCTCGAACGAAATCTGACATGGGCAGACAGCCGCGCATTCGCGGGATCTGTCGATTTCCTGCGAAAGTATCTTATACCTTTTCACGAGACAGTGGATGATTCGCATGGAGTCTGTTTTGAGAATGTGCTAGCGAGAGCTGCGCATAACCTGATGGCTTGCGGCGGTGCCTGGACGATGCTTCCAATGGTGCCGGAAATAGTGGGAGTTCACGCCACGAATAATATCAAGTTTCGGCTTACCCCCTGGCGAATAGCAGGTAAAAGGATGCTGCATGGAATGAGAACACGATTGCTTGGGAGTCGATATCGTTCGACCGAATGAAGCAGGAATCGGCAGAAGACCTCTAAGGGAGACTTCGCGATCGAGTGGAGTCGTGGTGGATATTTAGGTGAATGCTAAAATACCATGCGTGGTTGCTATTGCAAACAATTCGGAGCAGCCGTTTGCGCGGGACTCAGCACTGCGCGCTTGCGGAGGAAAGCGGCTCAAAGGGATCGTTGCGGAGGGCAGCGAACTTGCCCCGCTGGTCACCGTTATCACCGCAGTCTACAACGGACGGCGCGATTTGCAGCAATGCCTGGACAGCGTCATACGTCAGGACTACCCCAACATTGAGCACATCGTGATAGATGGCGGGTCGGTCGATGGTACCGTTGACATTCTTCGGCAATACGACAACCAGATTGCGCTGTGGAAGAGTGAGCCGGACCGCGGATTGTACGATGCGTGGAATAAGGCCCTGCTCGAGGCCCGAGGCGAGTGGATCTGTTTTCTCGGAGCGGACGACCAGTTGCTTCCGGGTTGCGTGAGCGCCTACATGGCTCTGGCGGCAAAAAATCCCGAAGCAGAGTATCTGTGTGCAAGGGTCAGATTGGTATATCAATCTGGCTTCGAGCGCACCGTCGGCCGGCCCTGGAAGTGGAAGGAATTCTCGAGATGGATGCGCATCTCGCACGTGGGAAGTATGCACAGACGCAGACTCTTTGAACGACTGGGGACCTACGACCAGTCATTCGGCAGTGCCGCTGATTATGAGCTTCTGCTAAGAGCGCAGGACAGACTCAAGGCCGCCTATATACCGGTTGAGACGGCTATTATGCGAATGGGCGGTGTTTCCGACGGGCCTGACGCAAGTGCGGATGCGACCCGCGCGAAAGTCATTACTGGTGGAAGGAATCCGCTGCTTGCGGCGGTGGAGCTTAGGATGAGAAGAATCCGGTATTACCTTCGACCGCTCCGCAGGAGGTACTACCTTCGCCCAATCCTCAGGTTAGTTGCAAGGTTTATGGCAAGATAAGGGCTTGGATCTATTTCGAGAGGGCGCGCTTTGTACAATCTGGAATCAGATCCACAGACGAACCGAATTATCTGACGATTTAGCAAATACAAGAGACGAGTCCGTGATGGAAGTGACAGCTTTCGGCTGGTCGTGTTCATCCGGGGCCCAGCGTGGGTGATTTTAAGGCCTAGATGGCTATGCTTCGAATTTCCGGCGTCGGGTGCTCGGCAAGCTGGAACGGGATCGAGGTGTGGTGTTTCAAGAGAGGCCTGATCGGCTGATGGACGTCAACTGATTGAGCTAGTATGTGATCGGTGCCAGATGTAGTCGTGGATCCAGCCGAACAGTTGTTGTTTTTTCCTCTCCGAGTTTTGGTAGAGGCAGTGGTAGGCCCATTCGCGAATGGCAGTCAGGATGAAGCGTTCGGCTTTTCCGGTTCCTCCGGGGCGTGCAGATGCGGGTGCGCATGTGCCGCATCTAGAACCGTCGGCAGGTATCGCGGAAGCGATCTGAACAAAGCAAGGTCCGTCCGTCGTCGTTCATCACGCGGCGTATGGCGATGCCGAGGCGAATGAAGTAGACACGGCCTGGCGCAGAAACTCCACTGCAGAAATGAACTTTTCACCCGGCATCACGGCCACATAGGCGATGCGCGAGTGATCGTCGACGGCGACGTAGAGGAACTTTCAGCCGGCACCGCCCTGTTTTTCTCGTGTCCTGTTGTGTGGAGGCCGGCCTTTCCGGGCCGGTTCAGAGACCGTGTAGCTGCGAGCCCTCTTTTTTGAACCAAGTTTCGAAATGAAGGAGCTTTGAAATGCCCGGACCGACGATGCCGTTCCCCATTCCCGTGCGTGTGCCATCGGGCCCGCAACGCTTTAACATGCCGACGCAGCCCCATGGAGATGCGCCGCTCCCAACCGCGCCACCGACACTCATGCCAGGCAGCTGAGGCAGCCTCGGAAAGAGGGCAGACGATTTTCCTGCCCCCAATTGTTCGAGGAACACGGCCTGTTGGCGCCGGAGCGATTGCGGTCTCCTGACCGTTGAGGACAAAATAGAGGGAGCCTCTATCGCTGGATCGTGCAACGCCAATGGAACGACGACAATTTGGATAGGAAGCGACTTTGCAATTTAATTGGACTTGGGAATCACGCGAAACAGCATCTGAAATGCCAGCAGTCCCGGGATGACAGTTGCTCCTAACTGCCACATTGGCCTAAAAATGCCGCTTAGCTTTCCACCGATGATAGGCAGATAATCTGTAACTGAGAACCCTGCATCATCGATTAACTGCAGCGCGGTTTTA